>JBOHDD010000247.1:0-8305 GCA_050699155.1 Nocardioidaceae bacterium | reverse complement strand
GGGGAGGAGGGCGGCAGCACCGGGGGGAGCAGCCGGGTGCGTTGGGTGGTCGACCCCATCGACGGGACGGTGAACTACCTGTACGGCATCCCGTCCTACGCCGTGTCCATCGCCGCCGAGGTCGACGGCGACATCGCCGTGGGCGTGGTGCACAACCCCGTCAGCGGCGAGACGTGGACCGCGGTTGCCGGCGAGGGCGCGTGGCTCGACGACCGGTCGGTGACGGTCGGGTCCCGCACCGAGCCGGGGCACGCCCTGGTGGGGACCGGTTTCGCCTACGACGTACCCAGGAGGACCCGGCAGGCGCGCTCGGTGGCGGCGCTGCTGCCACAGGTCCGCGACATCAGGCGGCTCGGCTCGGCGGCCATGGACCTCTGTGGGGTCGGCACCGGCCGGCTCGACGCCTATGTCGAGCAGGGCCTGATGCCCTGGGATCTTGCGGCCGGCGGCCTCGTGGCGCGTGAGGCGGGTGCGAGAGTTGGCGGCCTGCGGGGCGCCGCGGCGGGGGAGCAGCTGGTGGTGGCGGCCAACCCGGCTCTGTGGGACAACCTGCACGACCTGCTCGTGGAAGCGGGCTTCGGCGCCGCCTGACCGCCTCGAAACTTCCTGCGAAACCTTCCCGAAACCGTCCGAACGGCCTCCCGAGGCCGCCTCGGCGGGGGCCAGATCTGTGAGTCCGGCGACATCTTTTGGAATGACCGTGCACAAGACGGTGTTCATGAGGCACAATCACGCCTCCGGAAGCGGGCACAAATCCGGGACGTCAAGCGTTACTGGCACATGCAGCGACAAGAAACGGGGTAACCCGAGCCTCATCACGGGCAGGGGGAGAGACAGGGATGGCGACCGACTACGACGCACCTCGCAAGACTGACGAGGAAATCAACGAAGACAGCATCGAGGAGCTGAAGGCTCGTCGGCACGACAAGAACTCCGGCAAGGTCGACGAGGACGAGGCCGAGGCTGCCGAGTCGTTCGAGCTGCCCGGCGCGGACCTCTCACACGAGGAGCTCGCCGTGCAGGTGCTGCCACGCCAGGAGGACGAGTTCACGTGTTCGAGCTGCTTCCTGGTGCACCACCGCAGCCAACTGGCGAACGTGAAGAAGATGATCTGCCGCGACTGCGCGGCCTGAGAACCGTCGCAGTCCCGCAACCGAGGTGGTGAGCCGAGCTCACCACCTCGTTGCTGCGACCGCGGATGACGAGAGCGCTGCCACAGCGGTCACCGTCGGTCAGGACACCTCTTCGAGGCCTGCCGGCAGGTGGCCGGTCGACCGGCGGTAGTACTCGGCGGCCTTACGCGCTGTCAGCATCCGGGCCACCCCGATGGCCGCTCCGCTGGCCACGGCGAAGGACAGGGCCTCGTGCCACTCCACGTCAGGGTGCTCGGGGTTGGACGGCGGCGGGTGTCCTGTCGCGGCCTTCCAGGCGACGTCGAGCAGCTTCTTCACGGCGATGCCCGCGCTGATCGCCGACACGGTGCCGAAGATCTTCCACGCCTTCGACGGTTTCGGTTTCGAGCCAGAGGCCACGAGTGCTCCTCCTGGTTGAGGGGTGGGTCGGGTTCGGGGAGGTTCGTGCTCAGTCTGCCACCATCCGGCGCGCGTTGACCGCCTCGGCCAGCCGCTTCGGGTGTCGGGTCGAGATCAGCCAGTACGGCGTCGGGTCGGCGTCGTCGTCGACGTCCACACGCACCGCAGTGGCGATGTAGGGGCGCAGCAGCAGGTAGGCGCGAGGGTCGGCGTCGACTCCGCCGAGCCGGCGTGTCCCGTCCGCGTCCAGCGCGGTCGCCTGGCCACAGAAGGCCCAGCCCAGTCGTGCCCGTCCTGCACGAAGCGCCGTGTCCTCGACCTCGACGCGTGCGGCGCCGTACCCGAGGAGCAGGCCCACGCCGAGCGCGGCCGCGAGGCCGGCGGACGGCCAGTGCACCACGGGTGGTGTCGAGACCACGAGCGCGAGCCACAGGCTTGCCAGCAGCAGGAGCAGCAGCACCCACCAGCGGACCGGGACACGCAGCTGCTCGCGATAGGCGGATCCCGGCGCGGTGGACGTGGTCACGGCGCTAGCCTCGCACGTCTGCTTGTAGGGTCGGGCACCGTGACCGGAAACCGTGGGACAACCTGATGGTGGACGTCCAGATCCATCGCCTCGACCCTCACCTCCCGGTGCCGTCGTACGCGCATGCGGGCGATGCCGGCGCCGATCTGATGACCACCGTCGACGTCACCCTGGCGGCCGGTGAGCGTGCGCTGGTCCCGACCGGGATCGCGGTCGCGCTGCCCGAGGGTTTCGCCGCGTTCGTCCACCCGCGCTCGGGACTGGCGGCTCGGTACGGAGTGTCGATCGTCAACGCCCCTGGGACGGTCGACGCCGGTTACCGGGGCGAGATCAAGGTCATGCTGGTCAACCTCGACCCCCGGGACACGGTGACCCTGCACCGCGGCGACCGGATCGCGCAGCTGGTGGTCCAGCAGGTGGAGGCCGCGCGCTTCGTCGAGGTCGAGCGCCTTCCGGGGTCGGCCCGGGGAGCGGGGGGTTACGGTTCCACCGGGGGGTTCGACGAGCACCCCCGACCGGTACACCAGGAGGACACCGCCGATGTTTCGTCGCCGTAAGGGCACGCACCGCACCCCGGTGCCCGTCCCTGTTCCGGGCACCGAGCAGCCCGAGCGCGAGGAGCTCCTTCGGCCCCGTGGCCCCTGGGACATCGACGACATCGAGGTGGACGAGGACGACCCGAACCTCGTCGACCTCGGCGGCCTGCTGGTGAAGGGCCGACCGGGCATGGAGATGCGGCTGCAGGTGGACGAGCGGACCGAGGCGGTCACCGCCGTACTCCTGGTCGCGCAGGACGGTGCGGTCGAGCTGCGCGCGTTCGCCGCGCCACGCAACGAGAGCATCTGGGACGACGTGCGCCGCGAGATCGGTGCGGAGGCCACCCGTCGAGGTGGAACCGCGACGGAGCAGGAGGGCGAGTTCGGGGTCGAGGTCAGGCTGGCCGTGCCCGCGCAGACCGCCGAGGGAGCGCAGGGGACGCAGCTGTCCCGGGTCGTCGGCGTGAGTGCACCCAGATGGCTGCTGCGCGGCACCTTCCTGGGTCGCCCGGCGACCGACCCCGACCGCGAGGGCGAGCTCGAGGCGGCGTTCCGTGACGTCGTCGTACGCCGAGGCGAGGCACCGATGGCTCCTCGCAACGCGATCCCGCTGCAGATGCCACCGGAGAGTGCTCCTCCCACACAGGCGTGAGCGGTCGTCAGTACCCTGGAGGCATGAGTACGTCGGACCCCGTCGAGGGGGCAACGGGGCGCGAGAACGGTCGCCTGCGGCGAGTCCTGCGCCGCATGACCTCCAGCCAGCAGGACCTCGAGGCTGCCGCGCTCCAGCGTGACGTGCGCGAGACCGGCTGCGTGTCCATCAGGGACGCACCGGAGCGCGAACGCGTCAACGTGGCGGGCACGCTGCGTCACGTGACGCTGCGGCCCCGTTCGGGCACTCCCGCGCTGGAGGCCGAGCTGTACGACGGGACGGGCAGCGTCACGGTGGTCTGGCTCGGGCGGCGGCGTATCGGCGGCATCGAACCCGGTACGTCGGTGACCGTGCACGGCCGGGTGAGCACCCAGGACGGTGAGCGCGTGATCTACAACCCTCGCTACGAGCTACGCGGATGAGCCGCGATGCCGGCAACGCCACCGAGCAGGCGACGGTAGACACGGTCGAGGAGCTCGTCCGGCATCGGCTCTCCGATGCCCTCGGTGGGCGTCGTGGCGTGGTCGAGGGGGTCGTGCCCACCCTCGGCTTCACCGTGACGTGGATCGCGACGCACCGACTCGAGCTGGCGCTCGGGATCGGGGGCGCCGCCGCGCTGGTGGTGCTCGTCATCCGCCTCGTGCAGCGCTCCTCCATCCAGTACGTCATGAACGCGATCGTCGGGATCGCGATCGCGGCGGTCTTCGCCCTCCGCTCCGGTGAGGCCGAGGACGCGTTCCTGCCCAGCATCATCTACAACGCCGGGTACTTCGCGGTGCTGGCCTTCTCCGCGGTCGTCGGCTGGCCGGTCATCGGCTTCCTGGTGGGCAGCGTGACGGGTGACCCGACGGCCTGGCACGCCGACAGGCAGGTCGTCCGGCTGTGCAGCACGCTCACCTGGCTGCTCGCGCTGCCGTGCCTGTTGCGGGTGACGGTCTACTACCCGCTCTGGGCGGCCGGGGAGGCCGGCTGGCTAGGTATCGCGAAGATCGCGCTGGGATGGCCGTTGCAGGTCGCGGCGTTCGCGGCGATGGGTTATGTGCTGGCCCGCAACCACACCCCCCTCGAGCCAGAGGCAAGGTAGGCCACCGCCCGTCGCCCCGGCCGCTCAGGACAGGCTGTGGGAGTGCGGTGAGAGGAGCCGTTCGATGTCGGTCTCGTGCTCGGCCGACGCCACGAACAGCAGCTCGTCACCGGCCTCCAGACACCGGTCGGGATCGGGGGTGAGCACGCGCCCGTCCCGCAGGATCGTCACCAGGGCGACGTCGCTGGGCCACATCACCTCACCCAGCTGAGTGCCGGCAAAGGGGGAGTCGGCCGGCAGCGTGAGCTCCACCAGGTTGGCGTCACCCTGGCGGAAGGTGAAGAGGCGTACGACGTCGCCGACCGTCACCGCCTCCTCGACCAGTGCGGACATGATCCGTGGGGTCGAGACGGAGACGTCGACCCCCCAGGAGTCGTTGAACAGCCACTCGTTGCCCGGATGGTTCACCCGGGCAACCGTGCGAGGGACACCGAACTCGGTCTTCGCGATCAGGGAGGTGACCAGGTTGGCCTTGTCGTCTCCGGTCGCGGCGATCACGACGTCGCAGCGCTCGAGTGCCGCCTCCTCGAGCGAGCTCAGCTCGCAGGCGTCGGCGAGCAACCACTCCGCGTCGGGGACCTGGTCGGGCTTGATCGCCCGGGGTGCCTTGTCGATCAGCAGAACGGTGTGGCCGTTCTCGCACAGCTCCGCGGCGACGGAGCGACCGACCGCACCGGCTCCGGCGATGGTGACGCGCATCAGATCTCCTCGGGGGGTGCGGAGAACACGGAGGCCACGTAGTCGGCCCGGGTCTCGAGCATGACCACGTGGACGATGTCACCCTCCTGGATCACCGTGTCCCTGGTGGGGATCACGCCCTCGCCCAGGCGGGTGAGGAAGGCGACTCTGGTGGCGGCGGCGTCCTGCAGGCGCGCGACGGTGCTGCCGATCCAGGACTTGTGCGTGGGAACCTCCGCGATCCGGACAGTTCCGGAGGGATCACGCCAGTCGGGCTCGGAGCCCTCCGGCATCAGCCGGCGCAGGATCTGGTCGGTCGTCCACCGGACGGTGGCGACGGTGGGGATCCCCAGCCGCTGGTAGATCTCGGCCCGACCGGGGTCGTAGATACGGGCGACGACGTTCTGGATGCCGAACGTCTCGCGGGCGACTCGCGCGGAGATGATGTTGGAGTTGTCCCCGCTGGAGACCGCGGCGAACGCGTCCGCGCCGTCGATGCCGGCCTCGACCAGCACGTCACGGTCGAAGCCGTAGCCCATGACCTTGCGGCCGGAGTACGTCGGACCGAGACGACGGAACGCGTCCGGGTCCTGGTCGATGATCGCGACGGTGTGGCCGCGTCGCTCGAGACCGCGGGCCAGGGACGAGCCGACCCGGCCGCAGCCCATGATGATCACATGCACATCGACGACGCTACACCGAGCCGCACGGGTCCTGCGAAGGATCGGGCGTGGCCGGAGGTTAGCCTTGTCAGCCGTGAGAATCGGTGACGCCGGCAAGCGTCTGCTGCTCGGCCGCAAGTTACGCAGCGCCCAGGTCGGGGAGACGCTGCTACCGAAGCGGATCGCACTGCCGGTGTTCGCCAGCGACGCCCTCTCGTCGGTGGCGTACGCGCCCGACGAGATCTTCATCACCCTGGCACTGGCCGGCCTCACGTCGTACACGTTCTCCTGGAAGATCGGCATCGCCGTCGCGGTCGTCATGCTGGCAGTGGTCGCGTCGTACCGGCAGAACGTGCAGGCCTACCAGAGCGGCGGCGGCGACTACGAGGTGAGCACGGTCAACCTCGGCCCCACCGCGGGCCTGGGCGTGGCCAGTGCGCTGCTCGTCGACTACGTGCTCACGGTGGCGGTGTCGATCTCCTCGGCCGCGCAGTACGCCGCCGCCGCGATCGAGCCACTCGAGGGTGAGCGGGTCACGGTGGCGGTGGGAGCGGTGCTCCTGCTGATGGCGATGAACCTGCGTGGCGTGCGGGAGTCGGGCACAACGTTCGCGGTGCCGACGTACCTGTTCATGGTGTCCATCCTGGGGATGTCGGCGTGGGGCTTCGCGCGCTACTTCCTGGGCGACGGTCTGCCGCTGGCCGAGAGCGCATCCCTGCGGCCGCAGCCGGACGAGGAGTTCGTCGACGGGTTCACCGGGCTGGGGGCCGCCTTCCTCCTCCTACGCGCGTTCTCCAGCGGTTGTGCCGCCCTCACCGGTGTGGAGGCGATCAGCAACGGGGTGCCGGCCTTCCGCAAGCCGAAGGGCCGCAACGCCGCCACCACGCTGCTGATGCTCGGAGTCGTCGCGGTGACGATGGCGATGAGCATCATCGCGCTGGCCAACATCACCAACGTGCGGATGTCGGAGGATCCTGAGGAGCTCGTCCGCCCCGACGGCGAACCGGTGGGCTCCGGCTACCACCAGGACCCGGTGATCGGCCAGCTGGCGGAGTCGGTGTTCAGCGACTTCACCGTCGGGTTCTTCTTCGTGACGGCGACGACGGGCCTGATCCTGGTGCTGGCCGCCAACACCGCGTTCAACGGGTTCCCGGTCCTGGGCGCGATCCTCGCGCGCGACGGTTACCTGCCGCGACAGCTGCACACTCGCGGCGACCGGCTGGCC
The DNA here is from genome assembly GCA_050699155.1 of Nocardioidaceae bacterium. Lineage (GTDB taxonomy): Bacteria > Actinomycetota > Actinomycetes > Propionibacteriales > Nocardioidaceae > JBOHDD01. Next base: position 1,410 of record JBOHDD010000247.1, on the reverse strand, counting down.
TACAGCAACGGGATCATCCTGCTGGCGGCGTTCGCGATCGTGCTCATCATGGCGTTCGACGCGCAGGTCACCCGGCTGATCCAGCTCTACATCGTCGGCGTGTTCGTCGCCTTCACCGTCAGCCAGACCGGCATGGTGCGGCACTGGACCCGGCTCCTGGCCACCGAGCAGGACACTGCGCGGCGGCGGCAGATGCACCGCAGCCGGTTGATCAACGCCTTCGGGCTGACGGTCACGGGCACCGTGCTCGTCGTGGTGCTGATCACGAAGTTCACCCACGGTGCCTGGATCGCGATCCTGGCCATGGGCGCGTGGTTCTTCCTGATGAAGGGGATCCGACGCCACTACGACCGGGTCAGCACCGAGCTGGTGGTGGAGGACGCCGACCATGCGCTGCCCTCTCGTATCCACGCGATCGTGCTCGTGTCCAAGCTGCACAAGCCGACGATGCGGGCGCTGTCGTACGCCCGTGCGGGACGCGCGAACGTCCTCGAGGCGGTTACGGTCGACGTCGACGACGACGTGACCGAGGCACTGCTCGAGGAGTGGGACCGTCGGCAGATACCGGTGCCGCTGAAGGTGCTCTCCTCGCCGTACCGCGAGGTGACCCGTCCGATCGTCGACTACGTGCGTGGGATCCGGCGCGCGAGCCCCCGCGACGTGGTCACCGTCTATATCCCGGAGTACGTCGTGGGGCACTGGTGGGAGCAGCTCCTGCACAACCAGAGCGCACTGCGGCTCAAGGGCCGCCTGCTCTTCACACCGGGGATCATGGTCACCAGCGTTCCCTACCAGCTCGCCTCCTCCGAGGTGGCCGCGCAGCGCGCGGAGCGTGCCGAGGCCGCCGCCCGGAACGTGCGCAGAGGTGCACTCCGCGACCCGGCGCCGCGTGGCCGCAAGCGACGCCGGCGCTGAGCGGTGAGCGTCGGGGGCACTGTCTGAGTACGCCGACTCAGTGCCGAACCTGAGTCGTTGGACGCTTACCGGCGTACCGCCGCCGGCCCGATCCTTGCGGTATGAACAGATACCTCTCGCCCGGTCGCTGTGCCGACTGCGGTGAGCACACGGTGCGGCACCTCCGATGCCCCGCATGCGGCCTGCTGCAGGCCGGGCCGGTCGCCGACGACCTGCACGCCGCCCTGTATCGCGCGGACGCGATCCTTGACGTGCTCCGCCGGGAGTCGGCCGACCGGCCGATGCCTGCGTCGGTGGCTCCACCCGCTGTCGAGCCGCCGGTCGAGCCGCCGGTCGTGTCGCCGCGACGCCGTGGCATGCCCGCCGCATCCGTGCCGATGGTCCTGCTGGGTCTCGGCGCAGTCTGTGTGCTGGTCGCCGCGGTGGTGTTCGTGGCGGTCACCTGGACCGACCTGTCCCTCGGCTGGCGTGCGACGATCCTGCTCGCGGTGACGC
>JBOHDD010000246.1:0-5088 GCA_050699155.1 Nocardioidaceae bacterium | reverse complement strand
GCGTTCACGATCTGCGACGACGCGAGCATGGGGTTGGCGGTCGGCTGCCCGGAGACCGAGATGCCGAACTCGGTCTCTGTGCCCATCACGCGCTGCACGCTCATACGCCGAGCCTACGCGCCACGTCACCTCCACCCGCCCATCAACGGGGGGTGGTTCAGGCGAGCCGCTCTCGCAGGGGTCTGCCGAGGTTCACCACGTCCGGAGTGCAGGCATGGAAGCCGAAGGCGTCAATTGGTGTATATCCGGATGATTGGTACAGAGCTATCGCCTCCGGTTGGCGGTTGCCCGTCTCGAGGACCATCCAGTCGGCGCCGGCCGCCAGCGCTGTTCGCTCCAGCTCGGCGAGAACCGCGCGGGCCAGTCCCTGGCCGCGCAGGGCCTCGCGGACGTACATCCGCTTGATCTCCGCAGGGCGGACGCCGGGCAGCACCGCGCCCATCGCGTCCGTACGAAACCTCCAGCCGCCCATCGCCGCCGGCTCGCCGTCCACGTGTGCCAGTACGAAGTGCCCCTGCGGTGGTGTGAACTCACCGGGGTCCACCGGGGTCTCGTCCCGTCCGCCGTACCTCTCGACGTACACCAGCTGCACCTCGGCGACCAGGGTCTGCACCTCGGGCGAGTCGTACGCCGACGGGACCAGCCGCAGGCGCAGGTGGGGAGGGTCGACTGGCCCGGAGAGAGTCATCCCGTCATTGTGGACGAGAGCTCACCCTCCACGACACTGGAATACACGCGGCGACGACGACCGCCGACACCACGAACCCGGTGGGGAAGTCGCTGACGGATGCGATCACACCGAGCATGACCGCCCCGAGCCCGGTTCCTGAGTCGAAGCCGACATTCCACACCGCGCTCGCGGAGCCGTAGTGGCGGGCGGTCACCTGTGCGAACGCGCACACCAGCGTGACGTTCTGCAGGGCGCCGTACCCGAGGCCGACCAACGCCATCGCGACCAGCAGCAGCACGGGCAGCTCCGCCTGCACGACCACTGCCACCGCCGTCAGCACCAGTCCCGCCGCGGTCAGCAGCAGGAGTGGCGCCATCAGCCGCTCCGACCCGCGGCGGTCGCCGACCCGCCCGATCCACCAGCGGCTGAAGGCTGCCGAGGCCCCGATCATGAACAGACCCCAGGAGGACAGCAGGCTCGACTCGACCGCCTGCGGCAGGAACGTCATCACACCGCCACCGGACAACGTGACCACGAACAGCACGAGGGCAGGGAGGGCGACCCCGGCCAGGACGGCCCGTGGGATGGCCGCCCGGCGGATCTCACCGCGCGCGGGCTCGGACTCCCGTGCCTCGTGCAGTGTGACCCCCAGCCGTAGCGCCGCGGGGATGCCCAGCAGAGGCAGCGCACCCAGGGCGAAGACCCAGCCGAAGCCGACCCCGTCGGCCAGTGCGACGCTGGCCGGCAGCAGGATCAGGTTCGGCACCGCAACCCCGAGGCCGTAGACACCGACCGCCTCACCACGGCGCGGCAGGGGCACCAGCTCGGCGACCACCGCGCTCCCGGTGACGGTGAGGATCCCGAACCCGATGCCGCGCACGGCGGAGATCAGCAGTACGACCGTGAGCGCGTCCGAGAGCGCGTACAACGGCGCCGGCAGGCCGAGGGCCACCAGCCCCCCGGCGAGGACGGGTCCGTGCCCGAAACGGTTCAGCATCCAGGGCACGAACGGCTGGGTCAGGATGGTCAGGAGCAGCAGGACGCCGGTGACCAGGCCGGCACCGGCCTCGCCCGCGCCTCCGCGCACCACCCACAGGGGCGCGACGGACAGCAGCACGGCGAAGCCGCCGAAGCCGGCCGAGGTCAGCACGACCAGCGGCCGCATCCCCGGTAGCCGCCAGACCGGGGTGGATGACTGTTGGCTCAGAGGTACTGGCCGGTGTTGGCCACGGTGTCGATCGAGCGACCCGGCTCCGTGCCCTCCTTGCCGGAGATCAGCGTGCGGATGAACACGATCCGCTCGCCCTTCTTGCCGGAGATGCGCGCCCAGTCGTCGGGGTTGGTGGTGTTCGGGAGGTCCTCGTTCTCCTTGAACTCGTCCACGCAGGCCTGCAGCAGGTGGTGGACCCGGATACCCCTCTGCTTGGAGTCGATCAGGTCCTTGATCGCCATCTTCTTCGCGCGGTCGACGATGTTCTGGATCATCGCACCCGAGTTGAAGTCCTTGAAGTACAGGACCTCCTTGTCGCCGTTGGCGTAGGTCACCTCGAGGAAGCGATTCTCCTCGGTCTCGGTGTACATCCGCTCGACACCGCGCTGGATCATCGCCTGGATGCAGGCGTCGCGGTTGCCGCCGAACTCGGCCACGTCGTCGTCGTGCAGCGGCAGCCCCGGTGTGAGGTACTTGCTGAAGATGTCGCGCGCGCCCTCGGCGTCGGGCCGCTCGATCTTGATCTTCACGTCCAGCCGGCCGGGCCTCAGGATCGCGGGGTCGATCATGTCCTCACGGTTGGAGGCCCCGATCACGATGACGTTCTCGAGGCCCTCGACTCCGTCGATCTCGCTCAGCAGCTGCGGCACGATGGTGTTCTCGACGTCGGAGGAGACCCCCGACCCACGGGTGCGGAAGAGCGAGTCCATCTCGTCGAAGAACACGATCACCGGCGTGCCCTCGCTGGCCTTCTCACGGGCCCGCTGGAACACCAGCCTGATGTGCCGCTCGGTCTCACCGACGTACTTGTTCAGGAGCTCGGGACCCTTGATGTTGAGGAAGAAGCTCTTGCCCTCCTCACCGGTCCGCACGGCCACCTTCTTGGCCAGGGAGTTCGCCACCGCCTTGGCGATGAGGGTCTTGCCACATCCGGGTGGGCCGTAGAGCAGCACGCCCTTCGGCGGCTTGAGCTCGTGCTCCAGGAACATCTCGGGGTAGAGGTACGGCAGCTCGATCGCGTCGCGGATCTGCTCGATCTGGTTCATCAACCCACCGATGTTGGCGTAGTCGATGTCGGGGACCTCCTCGAGGATCAGCTCCTCGACCTCGCTCTTGGGGATCCGCTCGTAGACGTAGCCCGCGCGGGTGTCCAGCAGCAGCGAGTCACCGGCGCGCATCCTGGTGTCCCGCAGCGGCTCGGCGATCCGGACGATGCGCTCCTCGTCGGCGTTGGCGATCACGAGTGCGCGGTCACCGTCGGCGAGCATCTCCTTGAACATCACGACCTCGCCGACCTGCTCGTACTCCAGCGCCGACACCACGTTGAGCGCCTCGTTGAGCATGACCTCCTGGCCGCGGCACAGGTCGCCGAGGTCGACGGTGGGACTGACGTTGACACGCAGCTTGCGGCCACCGGTGAAGATGTCGACGGTGTCGTCGTCGTTGCGCTGCAGGAACGTACCGAAGCCGGCCGGCGGCTGCGCCAGACGGTCGACCTCCTCCTTGAGCGTGACGATCTGGTCGCGCGCTTCGCGAAGGGTCTGGGTGAGGCGTTCGTTCTGCGCGGTGGTCTGCGCGAGGGACGCCTGAGTCTCGGCCAGACGCTGCTCGAGGGCGCGTGAGGCTCCGGGGTGACGGGAAACCCGCTCGCGAAGCTCGTGCACCTCCTGCTCGAGGAATCCCATCTGGCTGAGGAGCTCCTCGCGCGTGCGCTTGGGGTCGTCGTGTGTCGGCACCGCAATCACCTCCGCAGCAGGTCTCTCCCACTGACCCTACCCGGCCGGGGCGACAACCACGCCAGGTCAAGGATCTGTGTCGGAATTCGTGACCGTGTCGTCAATGTCACCCACCCGCCTGGTGATGTCGGCAGTTCCAGGCGGGCGGGGGCCGGCATAGTCATCGCCGTACGCACCGGGCGCCGGCCGCCGCTTCCTGACCGGTGCCCGCACGCCGTGCGACATCCGGCGCGCGGTGACCAGGAAGCCGGTGTGGGCGTTCATCCGGTGGTCCGGACGTACGGCGAGACCCTGTACGTGCCAGGACCTGACCATGGTCTCGAACGCGTGCGGGTCGGTGAACTCCCCGTGCACACGCAGCGTCTCCACCACCTGGCTGAGCTGCGGGGTCGTCGCCACGTAGGCACAGAACACACCCCCTGCGACGAGGATGTCCGCGCAGGCGTCCACGCAGTCCCAGGGCGCCAGCATGTCGAGCACCACCCGGTCCATCTCGTGGTCGTCGAGGGACTCCACCAGGTCACCGATCGTGAGCTTCCAGGCAGGGTGCGGGCCACCGAAGAACCTGTCCACGTTGGACCGTGCGATCTCGGCGAAGTCCTCTCGACGTTCGTAGGAGGACACCAGCCCGTGCTCACCGACCGCCCGAAGCAGGGCACAGGTCAGCGACCCCGACCCGACTCCGGCCTCCAGCACCCGCGCACCGGGGAACATGTCGGCCATCGCCACGATCTGGCCGGCGTCCTTGGGGTACACCACAGCCGCACCGCGCTTCATCGAGACGACGTACTCGTGTAGCAGCGGGCGGAACACGAGATAGTCCACACCCCCGCTGCTGCGCACGACGACGCCCTCCGGCCCGCCGATCATCTCGTCGTGCTCGAGCGCGCCCTTGGTGGTGAAGAACCTCTTGCCGGGCTCGAGGAGGATGTTGTGCCGTCGTCCCTTGGGGTCGGTGAGCCGGACCCACTCGCCTGCCTGCAAGCTCCCCCGTCGTACGCCGGACCAGCCCGGCGCGGCCGACGGCGGCGCGCCGGGACGCGGGTCGGGCTCGGGAGGCATGCGGGAAGCCTAGACCGGCCGTCAGGACCGGGCGAAGGCCGTGTCGACGTCTGTCGTGGAGAGCACCCCGAAGACGTCCCCGGACGGTTCCAGCAGGATGTACTCCGTCGCCGGGGTCGCCTGCATCGCCCGCAGCAGCCGTTCGCCGTCGATTTCGGCGTCGAGCAGCAGGCCCGGCTGGAGGTCGCGTGCGACAGACGAGCAGCTCACCCAGGGTCGCCGGGCCTCCGGCGTCGCGGTCACCGCGGCCTCGTTGACCACACCACTGGGCCGGCCGTCCCCGGTGACGACGACCATCGCCCCTGCCCCGGCGCCCTGCGCCCGCCGGAGTCCCTCGGCCAGCGGGAGGTCGGGGGGTACGGCGATCGCCCGCCGCGCCAGCGAGCGTGCCTTGAGCGCGGGCAGCCGGC
>JBOHDD010000245.1:0-1971 GCA_050699155.1 Nocardioidaceae bacterium | reverse complement strand
CGGACCGCCAACGGCGCCAACGACCTCCGGCACCACATCGCGCACATCCAGATCGTGCATCCCGACGACGTGGGGAGGTTCGCGGCTCTGGGCGTGACCGCCAACATGCAGCCGCTCTGGGCGACCTTCGAGCCGCAGATGGTCGACCTGACCATCCCGTTCATCGGTCCTGAGCGGGCCCGGTGGCAGTACCCGTTCGGCTCGCTGCTGCGCTCCGGAGCGCGGCTCGCGGCGGGTTCCGACTGGCCGGTCTCCACCCCCGACCCCTGGGCGGGCATGCACGTCGCGGTCAACCGGCGCCACCCCGACGGCGCCGAGGGCGAGCACGGTGCGTTCCTGCCCGAGCAGGCGATCAGCCTCGCGGACGCGCTGACGTCGTACACGCAGGGCAGCGCGTTCGTGAACCACCTCGACGCCGGCCGGATCACCGAGGGTGCCCTGGCCGACCTCGTCGTGCTCGACCGCAACCCCTTCACCGCGCCGCAGGAGAGCATCGCGGAGACCGCCGTGGTGGCGACCTTCGTCGCCGGGACCGAGGTGTTCTGCAGGTGAGCTCAGAGCTGTCCGAGCAACGAATTACGTCGAGAAAGACATCAAGCACTATCGAATCCGTTGGTCATACGTTAGTTTTTCTCACGACACGGCTTCGAGACCCGGAGGGATCGTTAGAGTATGCAGGCACTGCGCAACTTCATCGGTGGGGAGCTGGTGGACGCCGCTGACCGGCGCACGTCGGAGGTCGTCAACCCGGTGACGGGGAAGGCGTACGCCACCGCGCCGCTGTCGTCGAAGGAGGACGTCGACAGGGCGATGCGGGTGGCGCGTACGGCCTTCGAGGGGTGGGGGCAGACGACGCCGGCCGAGCGCCAGACCGCGCTGCTGAAGATGGCAGACGCCTACGAGGGGCGACTGGACGAGCTGGTCGCGGTGGAGAGCGAGAACACCGGCAAGCCGATCGCGCTGACCAAGTCCGAGGAGATGTCGATGTTCCTCGACCAGCTGCGGTTCTTCGCCGGTGCCGCACGCTGCCTGGAGGGCCGGTCGGCGGGAGAGTATATGAGCGGGCTGACGTCGTTCGTGCGACGTGAGCCGGTGGGCGTGTGCGCGCAGGTGACACCGTGGAACTACCCGATGCTGATGGCGTTGTGGAAGTTCGCGCCGGCGCTGGCGGCGGGCAACACGGTGGTGCTCAAGCCGAGCGACACCACGCCGGCCAGCACCCCGCTGCTGGCCGAGATCGCCTCGGAGTTCCTTCCGGCCGGGGTGTTCAACGTGGTCTGCGGTGACCGCGACACCGGTCGCGCCCTGGTGGAGCACCCCGAGCCGGACATGGTGTCGATCACCGGCTCGGTGCGTGCCGGCATGGAGGTCGCTCAGAGCGCGGCGCTGGACCTGAAGCGGACGCATCTGGAGCTCGGCGGCAAGGCTCCGGTGGTGGTGTTCGACGACGCGGACGTCAGCGCCGCGGCGGCCGCGATCGCGGAGGCGGGCTACTTCAACGCCGGCCAGGACTGCACCGCCGCGACGAGGGTCCTGGCGGGACCGCGGGTGCACGAGGACTTCGTGGCGGCGCTGACCGAGGCCGCGCGGGGCTCGAAGACCGGGCTGCCCGACGACGAGGACACGTTGTTCGGCCCGGTGAACAACCCGAACCAGCTGGACCGGGTCACCGGCTTCGTCGACCGGTTGCCCGACCACGCCCGGCTGCAGACCGGGGGGCACCGCGCCGGCGGCGACCTGGCCAACGGGTACTTCTACGAGGCGACCGTCGTCAGCGGGCTGCGTCAGGAGGACGAGGCGAGCCAGGACGAGATCTTCGGGCCGGTCATCACCGTGCAGCAGTTCTCCGACGAGGACGAGGCGTTGCGGTGGGCCAACGGTGTGCGCTACGGCCTGGCCTCCTCGGTCTGGACCCGCGACCACGGGCGCGCGATGCGGATGGCCAAGCGGCTCGACTTCGGCTGTGTCTGG
>JBOHDD010000244.1:0-2108 GCA_050699155.1 Nocardioidaceae bacterium | reverse complement strand
GGTAGAGGCCGCCCGCGTGCCCAACCTTGGCTGGGTCTCGCCAGTGCACGAGGTAGGTGGAGTCCCTGTCTTTCCGGATGGTGAGTGTGCTGATTGCCATGTTCACCGGTCGGCGGGTCAGGTCACGCGGGTCACCGATCGCTCGTCGAATCCCGCCTACATCATCGGCGACGGTTCCGAGTCGCCTGCCGACGTACTCGTGGGCTGCAGCCTCTCCGGTGTTGATGCTGTCGAAGTAGGACCCCGGGCCGAACGTGAGCAGTGGCTTGTCGTCGGCGAGGTCGGCCGAGAGGAGACGGTAGGTGGGACGATCCTCGAACAACCCTGGCCGATCGAGAAGTCGGACCCCGTCCGCGTATGAGCGACAGCCCGGCCCTGGCAGTTCACCGGCCGTGTCGCCCACTCCCGTCACCCCGTCAAACGGCGCACCCAGGTCGAGTGTTAGCTGTACGTGATCGAGAGGAATGGGTCGATCGGGAAGCCAGGCCGGGTGGGTGACGAGAGGCGTCATCGCCACGCGCCACGTGCCCGGGAACTCGCCGGCGGCGTCGACCGCCAGGGCGTGCCGATGCTGTTGAAGGTACTTGCGTACCTCCAGCCATTCTCGCTCGGCCGGCGTCAAGGCAACGGCTCGGTGGTCAGCATCCTTGTCACCGACTCCTCGGTGAAGAGGCACGATCGCGACTGGTCGGCCTTAGCCGAGATCCAACGATTTCGCCCTCGTCGTCGAACGAGCAAGGCGTCATGACCCCCCAGTGTGTTGGTAGGAGGCGGTCGTGACCAGTCTGCGCCGCGCTTTGTAGAGTCAGCGGGTGCGCTGGGACGACCTCTTCGCCGATCTCGAGCGGCAGTGGGACGCGCTGGCCGCCGGGGAGCGCCAGGCTGAGATCGCCGACCGCACGCGCGCCGAGTTCGCCCAGGTGGGTCTCGTCGACCGGCTGCGGGGGTCGGAGGGCCGGCCGGTGCGGATCGTCAGCCGCTGCGGGCAGATCGTCTCGGGCGACCTGTCTCGGGTCGGTGCCGACTTCGTGCTGATGACACTGCCGCGACACGAATGTGTGATGCCCGTGGCCGCCATCGGTTCGGTCGCCGGCCTGGGCGCGGAGGCGGTGTCGGCCGAGGCCGTCGGTCCGGTGCGTTCCCGGTTGGGGCTCGGGTCCGTGCTGCGTCGGATCGCCGCGGACAGGTCGTCGGTAACGGTCCTCGGCCCGGACGGGCAGAGTCGGTCGGGCACCCTGCAGCGGGTCGGGTCGGACTTCCTCGAGCTGGCCGAGCACCCTCTCGACGAGGGCCTACGCCCAGAGCACCTACGGCGGCCGACGCTGGTGCCGTTCGCGGCGGTGGTGCTGCTGCGCCGCGAGACCCCGCCCGGATCTCGCTGAGCCCGCGTCTCGGCGCGTCACGCGGCGGTCAGGACCGCGGTGCCTGCTGGTCGTCGTCCTCGCCGAACGGGTGTGCCCGGATGAAGTCGTTCGTCTCGTCGTACAGCCGGGCGATGTAGGCCTCGAGCTGGTCCGCCTCCACGCGCCACTGTCCGCGTCCACCGATCTTGACCGCGGCCAGGTCGCCCCGGCGCACGAGTGCATAGACCTGGTTGACCGAGATGTTGAGCACCTCGGCGACGTCGGCCAGCTGCAGGAACCGCGGAGGCTTCCCGCCTGGGGTGGTGGACATGGGGGCAGTGTGCCATGGCGGCACCGGTGTCACTGAGTTTGGTGTCGGACCTGTGGGTAAGCGGCCGTTTGCCGACGGTGGTTGTGGATGACGGGTCGTGGACCGGACCCGGCGTGTGCACAATGTCGGTCGTGTCCCAGATCACCGCCTCCTCCAGGACCGTCCCGGCGGACTCACCGCCATCGCGTCGCCTGACCGGAACCCGCTGGCGCGACCCGCGGCTGTGGGTGGGGTTGATGCTGGTGGCAGCGTCGGTGGTGGTCGGAGCACGGCTCCTCGCCGCATCCGACGACACCGTGGGCGTCTGGGCGGTCGGGCGGGACATCGGGGAGGGCGCACGTCTGACTCCTGCTGCGCTGGTCGTGCAGCGGGTCCGGTTCACCGACTCCGAGACGGCAGGTCGCTATCTGTCGTCGGCCGACCCGCTGCCGGAC
>JBOHDD010000243.1:0-4785 GCA_050699155.1 Nocardioidaceae bacterium | reverse complement strand
CCGACTGGACGTCGGTGGTCTACATGGCCCTGGTGCCGGGCGCGTTCGCACTGCTGGCGCAGACCTGGGCACAGGCACACATACCGGCGACCCGTGCCGCGATCGTGATGACCATGGAGCCTGTCTTCGCGGCGTTCTTCGCCGTACTCCTCGGTGGCGAGGTGCTCACGACGCGGATGATCGTCGGCGGCGCCCTCGTGCTCTCGGCGATGCTGCTCGTCGAGCTCGCACCACGCCGCAAGATCGAGGGCGAGGTCCAGCACCTCTCCGTCTAGGCACCCGAGAGCTGTCAGGCGCCCGCTGCCCGGCAGAGCAGCGAGCGCCTGACAACGTCTGTGCGGACAGCGTCAGCGCACCGGGGTGAAGTCGCGCGCGCCGACAAAGGTCGGGCGCGGAGCCGATGCCGAGAACGGCTCGACGCAGGTGTTCTCGACGCTGTTGAACACGATGAACACGTTCGAGCGCGGGTACGGCGTGATGTTGCCGTTCGACCCGTGCATGCAGTTGCAGTCGAACATGATCGCGCCACCGGCCCTACCGGCGAGCACGTCGATGCCGTGCTTGTCGGCCAGCCGCGCCAGCGTCTCGTGGTCGGGTGTGCCGGCACCCTGCATCACCAGCGACGACTTGTAGTTCTCGTCCGGCGTCTCCCCCACGCACGAGATGTACGTCTTGTGCGAGCCGGGCATGATCATCAGCGGCCCGTTGAAGGAGTAGTTGTCGGTCAGCGAGATCGAGACCGAGACAGCGCGCATCCGGGGCATCCCGTCCTCGGCGTGCCAGGTCTCGAAGTCGGAGTGCCAGGAGAACTCCTTGCCGTCGAAACCCGGCTTGAAGTTGACCCGGCTCTGGTGTACGTACACGTCCGAGCCGAGGATCTGCCGTGCCCGGCCGACCACCCGAGGGTCGCGCACGATGCCGGCGAAGACGTCACTGATCTTGTGCACCTCGAAGATCGAGCGCACCTCCTGCGACTGACGCTCCACGATCGTGCGCTCGTCGGCGCGCACGCTCGGGTCGTCGGACAGCCGGCGCAGCTCGGCGCGGAGCTCGTCGACCTCGTCAGGAGACACCAGCTGGTCGACGGTCAGGTAGCCCAACTCGTCGAAGCCGGTCAGGGTGTCGACGTCGATCGGCCCGTCACCGGTCTTTCCCCACACCACGACATCCTCGCGGCCGATCTCCTTGGGCTCTGCCGCGACGCGAGTCGGGTAGATGTCGGGAGTGCGTTCGAGGGTCGTGGTCATGCGGAAACCTCCTCGGTGTCGTCTGGGCCTTCCTCGGTCAGGAGCGGGTAGACGCCGTTCTCGTCGTGCACCTCCCGCCCGGTCACGGGCGGGTTGAACACACACGCCATCCGCAGGTCGGTCTTCGCGCGCACGGTGTGGTGCTCGTTGCCGTTGAGCAGGTACATCGTGCCGTCGCGGAGCACGTGGACCTCGCCGGTCTCGTCGTTGACCAGCTCGCCCTCGCCCCCCACGCAGTAGACCGCCTCGATGTGGTTCGCGTACCACATCGACGTTGCGGTGCCGGCGTACAGAACGGTGTCGTGGAAGGAGAAGCCGACGCCCTCGCGCGCGAGCACGAAGCGGCGGCTCCGCCAGGTTGGTGCCTCGACATCACGGTCGGTACCGTCGAGGTCGGAAAGGTGCGTAACGATCACATCTGCTCCCGTCTGTCGTTCGACGTGTTGGCCGGTCACTGCCCGTGAGGGCAGCGACCACTCAGGACTGCCGGTTGCCGATAACGGCGTCCACGGACTCGGAGAGTACGTCGATCCCGCGCTGCAGGTCACCGGTGTCGATGGTGAGCGCGGGCATCAGCTTGACGACCTCACTCTCCGGACCTGAGGTCTCCACTAGGAGACCACGGTCGAAGGCTGCCTTGGACACCGCCCCCGCGACGTCGTAGTCGGTGTAGACGATCCCCTGGAGCAGACCGCGTCCACGCACCTGCGCGTCCTCGGTCTTGTCGGCGATCGCGTTTAGACCGTCGCGCAGCTGGGCCGACTTCGACGCCGCCTCCTTCTCGAAGACGTCGTCGGTCCAGAAGGTCTCCAGCGCCGCGGTCGCCGTCACGAACGCGGGGTTGTTGCCACGGAAGGTGCCGTTGTGCTCGCCTGGACCCCACTGGTCGAGCTCGGGCTTGAACAACGTCAGCGCCATCGGCATGCCGTACCCGGACACCGACTTGGACAGGCAAACGATGTCGGGGGTGATGCCGGCCTCCTCGAAGCTGAAGAACCCGCCGGCACGACCACAGCCTGCCTGCACGTCGTCGACAATCAGCAGGATCTCGTGGCGCTTGCAGAGCTCGGCGAGACCGCGCAGCCAGGAGGCTCGGGCGGTGTTCAGGCCACCCTCACCCTGCACGGTCTCCACGATCACCGCTGCCGGGTGCTCGATCCCGCTGCCGCTGTCGTTGAGCACGCGCTCGAGCCAGAGGAAGTCCTCGGTCTCGCCGTCGAAGTAGTCGTCGTACGGCACCGGGGTGGCGTGGTAGAGCGGGATGCCGGCACCACCGCGCTTCATCGAGTTGCCGGTGACGGCGAGCGAGCCGAGTGTCATGCCGTGGAACGCGTTCGTGAAGCTCACGACGTGTTCCCGGTTGGTCACCTTGCGGGCCAGCTTGAGGGCGGCCTCGACGGCGTTGGTGCCCGTCGGGCCGGGGAACATCACCTTGTAGCCGAGGTTGCGCGGCGCGAGGATCACGTCGCGGAAGCGCTCCAGGAAGTCGCGCTTGGCGACCGTCAGCATGTCGAGTCCGTGCACCACGTTGCCGTCGGTGAGGTACTTGATCAGCGGCGCGCGCAGGTCGGGATGGTTGTGGCCGTAGTTGAGCGCACCGGCCCCGGCGAAGAAGTCGAGATACTCACCGCCCTCTTCGTCGTACATGAAACTGCCCTCGGCGCGGTTGAAAACCGTCGGCCAGTTGCGGCAGTAGCTGCGGACCTCGGATTCCAGGGATTCGAAGACGTCTACCACGGGGCTTGTCTCTTCCTTCTGTTGGTTGATGTCATCGGGTACGGCGGATCGCGCCGGACCCGACTCCAGTGTCGTCGTTACGACGTTTTCAGTTGGGTTCACGGGTCTTGTCACCACGGACCGATGCGGAACAACAGCTCGGTGTCATGTCCGTCCGGGAAGAGCTCGGCCGCAAAGACCGGCTCCTGCTCCAGGTGGGCTCCGCGTGCTTCGGCGAACGACGAGAACAACCGGACGGACGCCTCGTTGTCGGCCGTGATGGTGGTCTCCATCCGGCGCACGGAACGCTGGCTCACGCGGTCCGCGAGGGCGTCGAGCATCCGAAGAGCCAGATGCCGGCCACGGTGCTCGGCGTCGACCGCCACCTGCCACACCATCAACGTGTCCGGCCGGTCGGGCCGCAGGAAGCCGGTGATGAAGCCACCGATCTCCCCACGGACGACTGCCACGACGGACGTCTGCGCGAAGTCACGGCACCACAGCAGGTAGGTGTACGACGAGTTCAGGTCCAGGACCTTCGTGTCACGGGTGATCCGCCACAGAGCGCCGCCGTCGTCCAGCCTGGGAGCGCGGAGCTCGACACGCAGGTCCGACTCCTTGTCGGACTCCGTGTCGGCTGAAGCACTCGTCGTATGGCCGGACATGTCCACCCAACATAACGAAGCAGCGGCAGAGCGCAACTCGCGCCACGCGGCCGTCGGCACGGCAGGTCCGCAAAGCCGCAGGTCAGCCGCCCGTGCGTGGAATGGGTCACATTTGCGCATCATCGGGCCCGGACACCGGGCGTCCATTAAGTGGACTAACCTTCCGCCTTGTGGACAGTGCGCGTAGGCTCATCGGCCCGGGCTTGTCATGTCCGAGGGAAGAGTTCGGAGAGCAAGCATGGTCGTCGTGATGAGCCCCGACGCCACCGAGGCCGACGTCGAGGCGGTGGTCAGCAGGGTCGAGCAGGCGGGTGGGTCGGCCTTCGTCAGCCGGGGTGTCGTCCGCACCATCATCGGGCTGGTCGGAGATGTCGAGCGGTTCGCCGGCCTCAACCTCCGGAGCCTGCACGGCGTCGCGGACGTGCACCGCATCTCCGACCCCTACAAGCTGGTCAGCCGGCAACATCATCCCGACCGGTCGACGGTGTTCGTCGGTGAGCGCCGGGTGCCGATCGGACCCGGCACGTTCACCTTCATCGCCGGACCGTGCGCGGTCGAGGGCGACCGGCAGGCTCTCGAGGCCGCGCAGATGGCCAAGGCCGCCGGAGCGTCGCTGCTGCGGGGAGGCGCCTTCAAGCCGCGTACCTCGCCGTACGCCTTCCAGGGCCTCGGCCTCGAGGGCCTCAAGATCCTCGCCGACGTGCGCAGCTCGGTGGGCCTGCCGGTGGTGACCGAGGTGGTCGACGCGGCGGATGTGGACATGGTCACCGAGTACGCCGACATGCTGCAGGTCGGCACACGCAACATGGCCAACTTCGCCCTGCTGCAGGCCGTCGGTCGGGCCGGCAAGCCGGTACTGCTCAAGCGCGGCATGCAGTCCACCGTCGAGGAGTGGCTGATGGCGGCGGAGTACATCGCCCAGCGCGGCAACCTCGACATCGTGCTGTGCGAGCGCGGGATCCGCACCTTCGAGCGCGCCACCCGCAACACCCTCGACATCTCGGCCGTGCCGGTGGTGCAGATGTCGTCGCATCTCCCGGTGATCGTCGACCCGTCGCACGCGGCTGGGCTGCGCGAGCTGGTCGTGCCGCTGTCCCGCGCTGCGATCGGGGTCGGTGCCGACGGGATCATCGTGGACGTACACCCGGACCCGGAGA
>JBOHDD010000242.1:0-6002 GCA_050699155.1 Nocardioidaceae bacterium | reverse complement strand
TTCGGCCGGGCCTCTCGTCTTGGGCTGCGGGTCGGTGCGTGGCGACCGGGGGGCTGTGGCTCAGGCGCGGGCGAGCGAGCCGAGGTAGAGCTCGATCACCTTGGGGTCGTTGATCAGGTCCCTGCCCGAGGCGGTGTAGGCGTTGCGACCCTGGTCGAGGACGTAGCCGCGGTGGCAGATCTGCAGGCAGCGCCTGGCGTTCTGCTCCACCATCACCACCGAGACACCGGCGCGGTTGATGCGCCTGGTCTGCACGAAGACCTCGTCCTGCAT
Source organism: Nocardioidaceae bacterium (assembly GCA_050699155.1). Classification (GTDB taxonomy): domain Bacteria; phylum Actinomycetota; class Actinomycetes; order Propionibacteriales; family Nocardioidaceae; genus JBOHDD01. Next base: position 5,729 of record JBOHDD010000242.1, on the reverse strand, counting down.
GGCGGGGGACAGGCCGGCGGACGGCTCGTCGAGGAGCAGCACGGACGGCTCCATCATCAGGGCCCTGCCCATGGCGAGCATCTGTCGCTCGCCGCCGGACAGCGAGCCGGCCCGCTGGCGGCGCCGGTCGTGCAGGGTGGGGAAGAGCCGGGTGACGAACTCATAGCGCTCGGAGAAGCGCTTCGGAGCCTGGTAGAGCCCCATCTGGAGGTTCTCCTCGATGGAGAGGCTCGGGAACACGTTGTTGCTCTGCGGGACGTAGCCGATGCCCTTGCTGACCAGCCGGTCGGCGCGATCATTGGTGACGTCCTCCCCGTTGAGCAGGACGGTCCCGCTGCTGACCCTCACCAGCCCGAACAGCGCCTTGATCAGGGTGGACTTGCCGGCACCGTTGGGCCCGATGATGCCCACCAGCTCGCCCGGCTGACAGTAGAGGTCGGTACCTGGGAGGATGTCGACACCGGGCAGGTAGCCGGCAACCACGTCATCGGCGCGCAGCACCGCGCCCTCCGCTCCGGCCAGATGTGCGCTGCGGTCGGCCGTCGTCTCGCTCACGCGCGTCCCCTCTCGGCGGCTGCCCGCTGCGACGCCGCCTGCTCGGCGGCGGCTCGCTCGGCCTCCTCGGCCTCGGCCAGCATCTTCTCTTCTTCCTCCTCGGTCATCGCCGAGTCGTGGTGCGCACCGAGGTAGGCGTCGATCACGCGCTGGTCGCCCATCACGGCCTCCGGTGGACCCTCGGAGATGATGCGGCCCTGCGCCATCACGATGACCCAGTCGGAGATATCGCGCACCATGTCCATGTCGTGCTCGACGAACAGCACGGTCATCCCGTCCCCGCGCAGGGACTTGACGTGGCCCAGCAGCGACTGCTTCAGCGCGGGGTTCACCCCGGCCATCGGCTCGTCGAGCATCACCAGCTCGGGTTCCACCATCAGCGCCCGGGCCATCTCCAGCAGCTTGCGCTGGCCGCCGGACAGCGAGCCGGCGAAGTCGCCGGCCTTGGTGTCGAGCTTGAAGCGCTTCAACAGGCCGACGGCGCGTTCGGTGTTGGCGTTCTCCTGTGCCCGCCACAGCGGCGCGAGCATCGCCTGCCAGATGCTCTCGCCGCGCTGCCCGGTCGCCCCGAGCCGCATGTTCTCGATCACGCTGAGCCGGCTCAGTGCCTTCGTCAGCTGGAAGGTGCGCACCATGCCCATCCGTGCGACACGGTACGCCGGAAGCCCCTTGAGCTCCCTGCCGTTGAACTCCCACTCGCCACTGGTGGGTTGGTCGAACCCGGTCAACACGTTGAAGAAGGTGGTCTTGCCGGCACCGTTGGGCCCGATCAGGGCGGTGATGGCGCCGCGCTGGATCTCCAGGTGCTCCACGTCGACGGCCGTCAGCCCGCCGAACTGGCGTACGACGTGGTCGGCCACCAGGATCGGGTCGGGCTTCTCCGCGCCCGGCTCGTGGGCGACGTCCGCGAGAGCGGACGCGGGGGTCGACACTGAATCAGCGGGCATTGATCGCGAGCTCCCTCTTGTCGCCGAAGATACCTTGCGGGCGGAAGATCATCAGCAGCATCAGTGCCAGCCCGAGGACGATGAACCGCACCAGGCTGGCCTGGTTCTGGTCCATCAGCCACACCGGCATCAGCGGGTCGGCACCGGCAGTGGCCTGGCTGAAGAAGTTGCCCAGCAGGCTGATCAGCAGCCAGAAGAGCACTGCGCCGACCACCGGGCCGAACACCCGGGCGGCCCCGCCGAGGAGGAGGACGGTCCAGGCGAAGAAGGTCAGGTCGGCCTGGAAGTTGTCGGGGACGATCGAGGACCGCGACAGGCCCATGACGAACCCCGCCACGCCGCCGATCAGGCCGCCGATGACGAGCGCCTGCATCTTGTAGCCGTACACGTTCTTGCCCAGTGAGCGGACCGCCTCCTCGTCCTCACGGATCCCCTTCAGCACCCGGCCCCATGGGCTGCGCATGAGCAACCACACGACGACGCAGAACACCGCCACGAGGATCCAGCCGATCGTCATCACCCAGAACTCGTACGGGCTGAAGTCGATGATGCCCAGGTCGACCCGGTCGGTGAAGGGGTTCAGCTGTCGCAACGGGTCCGCGAACCCCTGCCGGCCGTCCTTGCCGCCGAACCAGGGTCGCAAGGTCTGCGAGCCCAGCAGCTGGCGGACGATCTCGGCCGCGGCGATCGTGACGATCGCAAGGTAGTCGGCGCGCAGCCGCAGCGTCGGTACGCCGAGGAGCAGGGCGAGCACGATGGTGCCGCCGAGACCGATCAGCAGGCCCAGCCACAACGAGGACCCGAAGGTGACGACCGAGGCGGCGAGGCCGTAGCCGGCGATGGCCATGAACCCTGCCTGGCCGAAGTTCAGCAGGCCGGTGTAGCCGAAGTGGATGTTCAGGCCGATGGCGGCCAGGCAGTAGACGATCGCCTCCGGGCCGATGGCGGCCTGGAGGGAGTTGCTGATGATGGGCATCCATTCCATGACTCGAGCGCCTCCTGTCCTAGCCGACCCGCTGCGCGCGGTTGAACAGTCCCTGCGGCCGGAACAGCAGGATGATGATCATCACGAACAGCGCTGCGGTGTACTTCAGCTCGGCCGGGATGACCAGCGTCGACAGCTCGGTGAACAGGCTGATCAGCAGCGCACCCGCCATCGCGCCCCAGATGGTGCCGATGCCGCCCAGGATGACCGCGGCGAACAGCATCAGCAGCAACCGAAGGCCCATCTGGTAGTCCATCTGGTAGATGAGCGTGTAGAGGACGCCGCCGAGCGCTGCGAGGGCCATGCCTCCGATCCACACGACCGAGAGCACACGGTCGACGTTGATGCCCGACGAGGCGGCCAGCGGTGGGTTGTCGGCGACCGCCCGCATCGCCTTGCCGATCTTGGTCTTCTGGAGCGCGAGGGAGACGACGATGAGCACCACCAGGGCGATGGCGGCGATGACCATGTCGCGTGGCGGCAGGGTGAACACCCCGAACTCGACCGGCTGCGCCGTGACGTACTGCTCGTAGGGCCGCCGGGTGCCGCCGATGATGTACTGGTACATCGCCCGCAGGAACAGCGCCATGCCGATGGACACGATCATCATCGCGATCAGGCCGGTCCCGCGCCTGCGCAGCCGGCGCCACAGGAAGGTGTCCTGCAGCCAGCCGACCACCGCGGCGACGATGATCGTGATGATCGCCGCGGGGATGATGTGCATGCCGGAGGTGTTCAGCAGCAGCGCCACCACAGCGCCGAAGGTGACCAGCTCGCCGTGCGCGAAGTTGGTCAGCCCGGTCGTGCCGAAGATCATCGAGAGGCCCAGGGCCGACAGTGCCAGGATCAGGCCGAACAGGATGCCGGTCGTGGTGCGGTCGGCGATGTCGTTCGCGAGCCCGGTCGGCTGCCGGGTGTCCGGCCCGATCGGGAACTGCACGGTGACGTCGAAGCCCGTCACCGTGACGGTGTTCTCGACATCACCGGCGTCGCGCAGGAACGTGCCTTCGGGCAGGGTGTCGACGTTGACGCGGACCGTGTAGCTGCCGGACCCGGGGACGGGGATCGCGAACTCGCCCTGGGCGTTGCTGGTCGCGGTGTCGATCTCGTTGCCGGACTCGTCGAGGACGGTGACCTCGACGCCCTCGACCGGCCTCGGCTCGCCCGGACCGCTCTCGTCGCTGAGCAGTCCCTGGATCAGCGGCCCTTCGTCCTCGGGTGTGGCCGTCGCCATGGCGCCCAACGGAACGGCCTGCGACGTCGCAAGCGCGGTGGAGGGGGTCACCAGACTGACGCCGAGAATGCCGAGGAAAAGAGCGAGGATCGCGGTTACTCGCACTCGCACGTATGGGCTCCTGTCGGGTCTCGTTGCCGTGCCAGCCGGGCAGTCTCGGGTCACGAGATCGGCTCGGTTTCGCGGGGAGCATAGCGGTATCTGACTGCCGTTGTGGGCGGGTCACGCCACTGTCACCGAACTGTTGTGCAATGACAGGAACAACTTTGCCCTTCACCCCTGACGTGGTGCGCTGCCGCCGTACCCCCGCACGGCGTGCGATCCGTAGCGAGCCGGACACGATGGGTGCCGGCGCGACCCCGGGTACGCCGCTGCTCACCCCGGTGGTTGAATATGTGCTCACCCACATACCCCGCCGGCCGTCCGGGGGCGTACTGTCTGGCCTCTGGTCCCGCGCCGGGCCGAGCCTTGGACCACGTGTGGGAGACAAGTATTCGGGGCAGAGCGAGAAGTGAGGTGGGCCGTGGCCCGCAACCCTGTCCAGGTCAGGGACGCCCTCCCGACGGATGCCGACGTCCTCGCAGCGCTGTGGCGTGACAACACCGAGCCCAACGCGCGGCCGTCGGCCCCGGACGGGCCGTCGGCGGCGCGGGCGATCGGCCAGCTCGACCTCGACCCGGACCAGCGGCTGCTGCTCGCCGTGGTCGACGACGAGGTGGTCGGCGCCGCGCACCTCGTGCGGGCGCCGTACTCGCCGATCCACGAGGAGACGGTGGTGCGCGTGGGGCATCTGTTCGTCGCCGCCGGCCACCGCCGGCGCGGTGTCGGTCGCACCCTGCTCGCCGCGGCGGCGGCCTGGGCCGACGAGAAGCAGACCCAGCATCTGATGACCACCGTCCCCGCGACCGCGCGCGACGCCAACCGCTTCCTGGCGCGCCTGGGACTGGCCTCTATGCTGACCGTGCGCGCGACCTCGGTGGCGGCCCTGCAGGAGCGCCTGGCGAAGTTCGAGGCCTCCGACGCCGCAGACAGCCACGTCATGGTCGAGCGGCTGCGGACGCTCCGTCGGCGCCAGGCCTCGGCACGCGCGGGACGCCACGGCGTGGTCGGCTGACGCGTCGGTCGCACTGTCCCCGAGCCGGACTAGAGTCACGGTCGTGCCTACTGCTGCCACGCCTGCGACGACGGACGCAACGCCTCGACTGCTGCTGGTCGACGGCCACTCGCTGGCCTACCGAGCCTTCTTCGCCCTGCCGGTGGAGAACTTCTCCACCTCGACGGGTCAGCCGACCAACGCGGTGTACGGCTTCACCTCGATGCTGATCAACGTGCTGCGCGACGAGCAGCCGACGCACATCGCCGTGGCATTCGACGTGTCACGCACGACCTTCCGCAGTGAGGACTACGCGGAGTACAAAGCGAACAGGTCGACCTCGCCACCGGAGTTCAAGGGCCAGGTCTCCCTCATCCAGGAGGTGCTCGCGGCGCTGCGGGTGACGACCGTCGAGCTCGAGGGGTACGAAGCCGACGACGTGATCGGCACGCTCGCGACCCAGGCCAGCGCCGAGGGCTGGCAGACCTTGATCTGCTCCGGCGACCGCGACGCGTTCCAGCTGGTCAGCGACCACGTGACCGTGCTCTACCCCCGCAAGGGGGTCTCCGACCTGGTGCGCATGGACCCCGAGGCCGTGCAGGCGAAGTACGCCGTGACGCCCGAGCACTATCCCGATCTGGCCGCGCTCGTCGGAGAGTCCAGCGACAACCTGCCCGGCGTCCCAGGTGTCGGCCCCAAGACGGCGGCCAAGTGGATCGCGCAGTTCGGCACCCTCGACGAGGTGGTCAACCGGGTCGACGAGATCACGGGGAAGGCCGGTGAGTCACTGCGCACCCACCTGGCCGACGTGATCCGCAACCGGCGACTCAACGGCCTGGTGCGCGACCTCGCGCTCCCCGTGCAGGCCACCGACCTGGCGATGCAGGCGTGGGATCGCGAGGAGGTGCACAAGAT
>JBOHDD010000241.1:0-4137 GCA_050699155.1 Nocardioidaceae bacterium | reverse complement strand
CGCCCGCTGGGTCGCCTGGTGCAGGTGGTTGTCCGAGCACTACCGGTCACAGCTGGCGCTCAAGGCAGCCATCGCGGCAGGCCTGGCGTGGCAGGTGGCGATCTTCGTGCCCGGGCCGGCCAGCGAGTATCCCTACTATGCGCCGCTGGGGGCGGTGCTGGTGATGTACCCCACGCTGGTCTCCTCCGTGCGCGCGGTGACACAGACGCTGGCGGGGATCGGGCTCGGGGCCGGGATCGCCCTCGCCGGGAACACCCTGGCGTCCACGAACGCCGTCATCGTGGCCCTGGTCGTCGCCGCGGGAATCGCCGTGGGTGGATGGCGCTTCCTCGGGGAGCAGCGCAGCTGGGTGCCGATCGCGGCGATCTTCGTGCTGATCCTCGGACACTCGGAACCCCTGACGTACATGGTGGGCTGCTTCGCCCAGACACTGATCGGCGCTTTGATCGGCGCAGGTGTCAACTGGGTCCTGTTCCCTCCGCTGCACCTGCGGCACTCCGGGTACGCGCTGGCGCGCCTGCAGGCGGCCGTCATCGCCCAGCTGGACGACATCGCCTCAGCTCTCGACGACCGCGACGCCCCCGACGAGTATGTGTGGAGCCAGAGGGTCCGCTCGGTTGAGCCGATGGTGGACACGATGCGGGAGGCGATCGGCTGGACCATCCAGGCCCGCCGGGCGAACCCGCGAGCGCGTCGGTACTCCGGCCATGCTGAGAGCCAGCACGGCCAGGCGCAGATGTTCGCCCGGATCGCCCTGCTGGTGGAGGACCTGGTGGGGCTGTTCACCGAGCTCGAACGCGACGGCGCCGCAATGTTGCCACTGCCGCCGGAGGTGCGCGAGTCGACGGCGGTCACCATGCGCAGGGTGGCCGCGCTCCTCGGCTCCGTGGCGGCAGGCAACCGTCCCGGTTCTGACCTCGACCGTGCGCGCCGATCGGTCGACCGGGCGGCGGAGGCGGTCCGTGAGGACACCTCACCGGATACCGACATGTTCGTGTCCGGGAGCATCGTCACCTGCATGCGCAGGATGCTGGGTGCGGTCGCCGACGAGTACCACGAGGCTCCCGCGGGACCGTACCGGGTGGACGTCTTCCGCTCAGTCCGGTGAAGAGACCGCGCTGGAGCTGGGTCGCCAGCTGGAGCAGCGGTCATTGCGTGGGAATCGAGAGCATCTCCGCGGAGGCGCCGTTGGTGTTCAGGTCGTCACGGAGGCGGGTGAGCAGGGCACTGAGCCGACGCGAGACCTGCATCTGGCTGACGCCGAGCTTGGACGCGATCTGGCTCTGCGTCCAACCACGCTCGAACCGCAGTTTCAGCAGCCGCTTCTCGTCGTCGCTCAGCAACGCGAGCACCGGCTCGAGCACCTGGTGGTTCTCCACCCAGGTCAGGTGCCAGTCGTTGTCGCCCAGACCGTCGGCGACCGACTGTGAGGACTCACCCCAGCTGGCCGGCATGTCGAGGGAGACCAGATGGAAGTAGCCCTCACTGGACAGGGCCTCCAGCACGTCCTCCTCGTCGACGTCCATCTCCTCGGCCAGCTCGCCGGCGGTCGGCGCCCGCTCCAGTACCTGGGACAGCTCCGGCTCACAGGCCGAGATCGCGTGCTGCACCTCCTGCACCTTCCGCGTCGGCCGGATGGCCCAGCAGTGGTCACGGAAGTACCGCTTCACCTCGCCGGTGATCGTGGGTACGGCGAAGGCCAGAAAGTGACTGCCGTTGCTCGGGTCGAACCGCTGCACGGCCTTCACCAGCCCCAGCTGCGCGACCTGGACCAGGTCGTCGAACTCTGCGCCTCGCTGGCGATACCTGCCGGCGATCGACTCCGCGACCGGCATGTTGAGCAGCACGATCTCGTCACAGATCCGGTCACGTTCGGCGGGGTTGCGCTCGTCGGCGAGTTGCTCAAGCAGCCTGCTGGTGAGCTCTTCGCGGTGCTGGCTGGCTGCAGTGGACCGTCGCGAGTCCTTCGAAGTGGGCTTCGACGTGGTCATAGCAGTCATCCGAAATCACCACCAACCAGTGGTTGAAGGTACGGGGCGCTCTGCTTGACCTCGTCTCTCGACCCAAACACTCATCGCGGGGTGTTGGCAAGTCGTTGTTGCGTCAGTTTGATGAAAACTACCGACAGCAACAGGTGAGCGAGAAGCACTGTATACAAGGCATTCTCACGCATATCGTTGCACAGTCCGATCACGGGGTTGATTTGCGAAGCGGCAGTGCGCGAGACAGCCAGATCCGAATGATGTGGGTCATGCGCCCCGGGATCGCAGCGGCACGCCCCACCACAGGATGGCGTAGACGAGGAAGAGCGCGACACCCATGATCGTGGACACCGTACGGTTCACCACCATGTCGAAGACCAGCCAGATCACCCCGCTCACGCACCCCACCAACGCCGCCAGACCCATCCCCACCATCCGGTGACCGACCCTGACCAGCCACGCCTTGCGGCGAGTGCCGAAGACCCACCGGTGGTAGGCCACCGGCGCGATCATGAACGCTGTCGCGAGCACGGACAGGGTCACCACGACCAGGTAGCCGACACGCTGCACGTCGTCGAGCAACCCGAAGCGTGCCTGGAAGGGCAGCGTCAGCAGGAAGCCGGTGAGGATCTGCACGCCCATCTGGGTGACGCGCATCTCCTGGAGGAGCTCGGTCCAGTTCCGGTCGGCTTGCTGCGCGGCGGTCTCGCCGCGCAGGTCGGCATTGCTCGAATCAGGGTCTTCCACCACGCTCCCTTTCTCGTATATCTGACGCGAATCGCTGGCGTCTGCGCTCAAGCGGTGACGTGGGCACCGCGCTGCAGGCCGGCCAGGAAGGCCTCGATCGCCTGGATGCCGTTCATGCTGGGCGACCAGCCGAGCTCGTCGCGTGCCCGCTGCGAGCTCATCAGCGGCAGTCGCATCACGAGGTCGAACAGGTGCGGTGACGCCGGGATCACATGGCTCGACCAGGCGGCGCTGATCAGGCTGCGCACGGTCGAGGGCGGCACCTGGAACGTCTTCGCGTCGAGCAGCGCCGCGATGTCCTCGGTGGTCACCACAGGGTCCGCGGCCAGGTTGAACTCGCCGCGCACGTCGCGCAGCGCTGCCAGAAGGTATCCCTTCGCGGCGTCGTCGGTGTGCAGCGCCTGGAACCGCAGGCCGCGGGGCGCGGGCAGCGCGGGGATGAACTGCCTCTTCACCCAGGAGCCTGGGATCAGTGGCCCGGCGAACAGGCGCCGCTGCTGGGAGGCGGACAGCCGCTGGAAGGTGAACGCCGGGCGTAGCCGGACGACCCGGCAGTCGGGGTTTCGCAGCTCGAAGGTGTCCAGCAGCCGTTCGACGTACGCCTTCTCGCGCGAGTACGACGCGGCCGACCACCCGTGCGTCGGCCACGACTCGTCCACCGGCGTGTCGTCACGGCCGGGCGAGTATGCGCCGACGGAGGAGGCCATCACCAGCTTCGGCACTCGAGCCTGTACGACCGCCTCCAGGACCCGTGCACTGCCGCCGACGTTGTTGTCCCAGGTCACCTGCGGGCTGTGCGTGGGCCGGGAGAGCCAGGCGAGGTGTACGACGGCATCGGCGCCGTCGAAGTGGCGTTTGAGGTCGTCGGTGGCGACGTCGACCAGATGCCACCGCACCTTGGGCGGGTTGAGACCGGTCGATCGCCGGGCCAGGCCGACGACCGAGTCCACAGCCGGGTCGTCCCCGAGCTGGCGGAGGAGGCTGCTGCCGACGTTGCCTGTGGCTCCGGTCACGACGATGCGCATGTCTCTTGCGTACTCCTTCTCGGCAGGAAGTACCAGAGATCGGACGAAGGGTGCACCCGTCACCGTGCGAAACCCGTCGCATCGGGTACAGGCCCATCGACTGAGTAGCCATCGTCGCTGAAGGGGTCGCATGCGGCAGGACCCGAGGTCCCACGGCCCGGCCCCCTACGTCGACATCGAGCTGTGCTTCGACGCCGACACCCGCTACCTCCCCCTGGTCCGCTCGGTGGCCGCCGAGACCGCGCTCCAGGTCAGCGAGGACCTCGACTATGTCGACCGGGTGCGCCAGGCCGCCGACGAGGCCGTCGCCACGCTCATGACGGTCGCGCGGGACGACGCCACGGTGTACTGCCTGTTCCGGCTGCTGGACTGCGCCATCAGGC
>JBOHDD010000240.1:0-3684 GCA_050699155.1 Nocardioidaceae bacterium | reverse complement strand
CGGTGACCTGCGCGTCGATCTCGAACTGCTCGAGGACCTCGGTCAGCCGCTCCACGATCGCGTCCGAGGCTGGGGACCTCGCCTTGTGCTTGCTCCCCGGCTTGAGCAGCTCGTTGCCCGGAAGGGTGTAGGTCACGTCCCCGGACAGGCTGAGCTGCTCCACCCGTTGCGGCAGTGGGTTGTGCGGCGGGGCCTCGAGGGCCGACTTGGCCTCTGCTCCGCCCGCGCCGTCGGCTTCTGCGGCGTCGCCGGCTGCCGTCGCACCCTTCTTGCCCCGCTTGCCGAGCTCGCGACCCTCGAGCACCGGCGAGTCGTACGGCTTGTCCCCCATGTCCTCGTCGATCTCGGCGCTCGAGCGGCGCTTCCGCGGCTTCTTCAGTACCTCCGTCTGCACGTTGTCCTCGTCGTCGGCCGGCGTACGGCCGAGCAGCCGGTCGCGACCCTGTGCGACTCGCTGCGGGATCGTGTGAACGGGCGTCCCGGTGACCACGAGTAGGCCGAAGGCGCAGAGCAGCACCAGGAGCGGCACCGCCACCCAGGTGGTGCGGAAGAGGTCGGCGAGCAGCGAGGAGACGACGTACCCGATGGCGCCCCCGGCCTGGCGCATCCCCTCCTCGTCGGACGGGCGCGGAAGGTCGTGCGCGATGTGCACGAGGCCGAGAACGCCGAACAGGATCGAGGCCCAGCCGATCACCTGCCGACCGGCCGGCCCGTTGCGGTCGGGGTGGCGCAGGTTGCGCCAGGCGATGGCGATCAGCAGCACCGGGACCGCCCAGCCGAGCGACCCCACCGAGCCGGTGACGACCGTCCGGATGCCTTCGCCAGCCGCCGTGGGCATCCGCCACCACACCGCGGCCGCGGTGATCACGGCGAGGCCGATCAGGGCCAGCCCGGCGCCGTCACGACGGTGCTCCGGGTCGAGCTCGCGAGCCGTGCTGCCGATGTGTCTGACGGTGCCGCCCACCACGTGGGCGATGCCGAGCCAGACCGCGGTGACGCCACGGCCGGTGCCCGCGGCGAGCACGGTGAGGGGACCAGGACCGGTGCGGCGTTTCGTCGACGAGGACCGTGCCCGGGGCTTCGCAGCCGACGAGCGGGACCTCGACGAGGTGGACCGTCGGGCCTGGCTACCGGACGACCGGGATCGAGAGCTGCTCGAGCTCCGCGACCTCGGTGGGGAAGACGTACGGGTCGCCATGATCCTGAGGCTACGCGATAACATCACCCGCCACTCGCGTCACACGCCGAACACCCCTCCCGGCGAGCGGGCAAACTTGCGCCCGGTCTCGGCATACGGACGTGTCTCAGCAAGTGGTACGGGTCGCAAGTTTGCCCGCTCGCCGGAAAAACAGGGCGGGTGGTCAGGCCTCGATGACGACGGGGATGATCATCGGGCGGCGGCGGTGCTTGGAGTTGACCCAGCGGCCGATGCGGCGCCGGATCAGCTGCTGGAGCTGGTAGGGGTCGTCGACCCCCTCCGAGACCGCCTGGTCGACCGCCTGCTCGATCTGCGGGCGTACCTCCTCGAAGATCGAGTCGTCCTCGGCGAAACCGCGGGCATGCATCTCGGGCCCGCTGACGAGCTTGCCGGTCACCGAGTCCACGACCACGATCACCGAGATGAAGCCCTCCTCACCGAGGATGCGCCGGTCCTTCAGCGAGCTCTCGGTGATGTCGCCGACCGTGGACCCGTCGACGAAGACGTAGCCGCAGTCGACCTTGCCGCTGACCTGGGCGGTCCCGTCGACCAGGTCGACGGCGACACCGTCCTCGGCCACCACGACGTGGCCCGGGGGCACACCGGTCCTCCGGGCGAGCTCGGCGTTGGCCAGCATGTGCCGGATCTCGCCGTGCACGGGCAGCACGTTGCGCGGGCGGACGATGTTGTAGCAGTACAGCAGCTCCCCGGCGCTGGCGTGGCCGGACACGTGCACGAGCGAGTTGCCCTTGTGTACGACGTTCGCTCCCCACCGCGACAGACCGTTGATCACACGGTAGACGGCGTTCTCGTTGCCGGGGATCAGCGACGAGGCCAGGATGACGGTGTCGCCGGGCTCGATCGTGATCCGGTCGTGGTTGCGCTGCGCGATCCGGGCCAGCGCCGACAGTGGCTCACCCTGCGAGCCCGTGGAGATGATCACCACCTCGTCGGGGCGGTACCTGCCGATCTCCTTCATGTCGACGAGCGTGTTCGGGGGTACGTCGAGATAGCCGAGGTCACGCGCGATGGCCATGTTGCGCAGCATGGATCGTCCGACGTACGCCACCTTGCGGCCGTGCTTGACCGCGGTGTCCATCACCTGCTGCACACGATGGATGTGGGAGGCGAAGCAGGCCACGATGATCCGCTGGTCGTGCTCGGCGAACACCCTGCCGAGCACCGGTGCGATGTCCTGCTCGGAGACGTTGAACCCGGGCACCTCGGCGTTGGTCGAGTCGACCATGAACAGATCGACCCCCTCCTCCCCCAGCCGGGCGAAGGCCCGCAGGTCGGTGATCCGACCGTCCATCGGCAGCTGGTCCATCTTGAAGTCGCCGGTGTGCAGCACCGTGCCGGCGCGGGTGCGGACCATCACCGCAAGCGCGTCGGGGATCGAGTGGTTGACGGCGACGAACTCCAGCTCGAACGGCCCGAAGGTGATCACGTCGCCCTCGGTGACGACGTTCCTCGGCGCCTCGTTCAGCCGGTGCTCGCGCAGCTTGGCGTCCAGCAGGGCCAGCGTCAGCCTGGACCCGACCAGCGGCAGGTCGCCGCGCTCGCGCAGCAGGTACGGCACGGCACCGATGTGATCCTCGTGCCCGTGCGTGAGCACCAGCGCCTCGATGTCGTCGAACCGGTCACGGATCGGCTCGAAGTCCGGCAGGATCAGGTCGACCCCGGGGTGGTGGTCCTCGGGGAACAGCACCCCGCAGTCGATCACCAGCAGACGGCCGGCGTGCTCGAGGACGGACATGTTGCGGCCGACCTCACCCAGCCCTCCGAGAGGGATCACCCGGAGCCCGTTGTCCGGTAGTGGCGGTGGTGGACCGAGCTCCGGATGCGGGTGGCTCACGCGAAGCCCCCACCCTGGTCGTCGCGACGGCCGGCGCCGAGATGGGGTGCCCTCATGCGGCCTTGTCCTCCAGGAGTCCGGCAGCGATCAGCTCGTGGCGCAGCTGGTCGACCTGTTCGGGCGTGGCCTCGATCAGGGGAAGCCGCATCGTGCGGTTCGGCAGCAGCCCCCTCAGCTGGAGTGCCGCCTTGGCCATGATCGCGCCCTGGCCTCGCCCCATGATCGCGTCGACCGCGGGCAGCAGACGTCGGTAGATGGCCTGCGCGGCGACCAGGTCGCCCTTGCCGACGGCCTCGACCATCGCACGGTGGTCGTCGCCGGCGATGTGCCCGACAACCGACACGAGGCCTGCCGCGCCGTGGGTGAGCCAGCCGAGGTTGAGGGCGTCGTCGCCGGAGTAGTAGACCAGGCCGGTACGGTGCATGACCCGTGAGCCGCCGACCAGGTCACCGACCGCGTCCTTGACGGCGACGATGCGCGGGTGCTCGGCCACCCGGTCGAACGTCTCGTTCGAGATGCGGGTGCCGGCGCGGCTCGGGATGTCGTACAGCATGACCGGCAGGCCGGTGGAGTCGGCCACGGCCTTGAAGTGGCGCACCAGCCCTTCCTGGGGTGGCTTGCTGTAGTACGG
>JBOHDD010000239.1:0-6454 GCA_050699155.1 Nocardioidaceae bacterium | reverse complement strand
ACTGGACCGGGCTGACCACGGCGAGGGCGGTCGCGCTCGCGTTGGATGTCTCGAGACACTACGCGCTGGGCTGGCACTCGACGGCGACGATCGGTGCGCTGGCCGCGGCCGCCGCTGCCAGCCGACTCCGCCGCCTCCCGCGGCTCGAGGTGCGGCACGCCCTGGGAGTCGCGGGCTCGCTGGCAGCGGGAAGCCGACAGAACTTCGGCACCATGACCAAGCCCCTGCACGCCGGCACAGCCGCGGCCAACGGGGTCTTCGCCGCCAGCCTGGCCGCTGCCGGGTTCACCGCGGATCCCCAGCAGCTGGAGCGACCGCTCGGCTTCCTCGCCCTGCACGGAGGACGGGTCGATGAGCGGCGTCCCGCCGACGGACTGGCAGCCGCCGACCCAGAGCTGAACCGCGCGGCCCTCAACGTCAAGCTGCACCCCTGCTGCTACTACATCCACCCGGCCGCCGACGCCGCCCTCGCGCTGGCTGCCGGCGGCCCGTCCGCTGACGACGTCGACAGCGTGACGGTGACCCTGCAGCCCGACGCACTGGCGCCCCTGATCCACCACCGACCGCAGACCGGGCTGCAGGGCAAGTTCAGCCTCGAGTACGCCATGGCCGCCTGTCTGCTGGACCGCCGGCTCAGCCTGTCCACGTTCACCGACGAGCAGGTATGTCGACCGGACGCCCAGCGCCTGATCCCCCGTGTTCACGGCGAGACCGCCGACACGCCGCCCTCGGGACCGTCACGGTGGGACGGCTCCTTCGCAGTCGTGACTGTGCGCACGCTCGATGGACGGGAGCTGACGCAGCGCGTGGACCGGGCACGCGGTCACGCCGAACGGCCGCTGACGGAGCAGGAGCTCCGCGACAAGTTCGCCGACTGCGTCGGCTTCGGCGGGTTCTCCGACACCGACGGGCTCTACCCGACCCTGCGGGGTCTGCGTGCCCGTGGGTCGGTTCGTGAGGTGACCCGAGGTGCCGCCGCCGTGGCCGAGCGTGCTCGGGCGGTGAGCGCGTGAGCGACCCACGTCTGCCACTGGAGGGGGTTGTCGTCGTCACTGTCGAGCAGGCCGTGGCTGCGCCGTTCGCGACCCGTCAGCTCGCCGACCTCGGCGCCCGCGTCATCAAGGTCGAACGTCGTGGTGCCGGCGACTTCGCGCGTGGCTACGACGAGGTGGTCGACGGTCTGTCCAGCGCCTTCCTCTGGCTCAACCGCGGCAAGGAGTCCGTCACGCTGGACCTCAAGCGGCGTGCCGGCCGCAGTGTCCTCGGCGAGCTGCTGGATGCCTGCGACGTGTTCGTGCACAACCTCTCACCACGAGCCGCACGTCGAGCGGGAATCGACACGGCCACGCTGCTGGCCGACCACGACCGGATGATTCCCTGCGCCATCTCCGGATACGGCAAGTCCGGGCCGCTCAGCGACGCGAAGGCCTACGACCTGCTCGTCCAGGGAGAGACCGGCATCGTCTCGCTCACCGGCCACGCGGAGCAGATGGCCAAGGTGGGCATCTCCATCGCCGACATCTCCGCCGGGATGTACGCCTACTCCGCCATCCTCGCCGCGCTGTTCCACCGCCAGCGCACCGGTGAGGTGCTCCCCGTCGACGTCAGTCTCTTCGACTCGCTCACCGAGTGGCTGGCGTACCCGATGTACTACACGATGTACGGCGGAGTCGCGCCGCGACGCATGGGGACCCACCACGCGACCATCGCGCCCTACGGAGCCTTCGAGACCGTCGACGGCCGGCTGCTCGTCGCCGTACAGAACGACCGCGAGTGGCGACGCTTCTGTGAGGTCGTGCTGGGGGAGCCGAGCCTGGCCGATGACCCGCTGTTCATGTCACACCACCGCCGGGTCGCCAACCGGAACACGTTGGACCAACGTGTCGCGGAGCGGTTCGCCTCGATGGACCTGGAGTCGGCGCTCGACCTGTTGTCCCGCGCCGACATCGCCTGCTCTCGCCTCAACGACATCTCGGCACTCGCCGACCACGACCAGCTCGTCGAGCGCAGCCGATGGGTCGACACCGACAGCCCCGTCGGCAGCGTCCGGACCGTACTTCCCCCGTGGCTCCCCGCACATGTGGAGCCTGACCTGGGCGCCGTGCCGGACGTCGGCGCACACACCGACGACGTCCTGCGCTGGCTCGGTCACGGGGCCGCCAAGATCGACCGCCTTCGACGCGACCAGGCCATCTGAGGAGGAGCACTCGTGACGACACACACAGGGTGGCAGGGCCGCTACTTCGAGGACTTCGTGGTCGGTGACGTGTACGAGCACCCACTGGGCAGAACAGTGACGGGCACGGACAACATCTGGTTCACGCTACTCACGCAGAACACCGCGCCACTGCACTTCGACCACGAGTACGCCGCACGCACGGAGTTCGGCAAGCCGTTGGTCAACTCGGCCTTCACGCTCGCCCTGGTCGCAGGGCAGAGCGTCACTGACGTCTCGCAGAACGTCTTCGCGAACCTCGGCTGGGACGAGGTGCGGCTTCCGCATCCGGTCTTCGAGGGCGACACCATCCACTCGCGCAGCCGCGTACTGGAGGTACGAGCATCCCGTTCGCGGCCGGAGCTCGGTGTCGTCAGCGTGCAGACCGAAGGGCTCAACCAGAGCGACGACGTGGTGATCACGTTCCACCGGACATTGCTCGTCTACAAGCGAGGGCACGGGCCGCGGGCCACGACCTCGGGAGGTGAGACCTGATGGCTTCCACGCATCCGGAGGAGACCGAGCTGCGCAGGGACCTGCGGGGACTCGTCGACCGGGTATGCGCCGACTTCCCCGACGAGTACTGGAGGAGGCTTGACCAGACCCGCTCCTACCCCGAGGAGTTCGTCGCAGCGCTGACGAAGACCGGCTGCCTCGGCGCCTTGGTGCCGGAGGAGTACGGCGGAATCGGCCTCGGGCTCGGTGATGCCTCGGTGATTCTCGAGCAGATCAACCGCAACGGGGGCAACGCCGGGCCGGTGCACGCCCAGCTGTACACCATGGGCTCGGTCCTGCGGCACGGCAGCGAGGAGCAGCGACGACAGCACCTGCCCGGCATCGCGGACGGGAGCGTGCGGCTGCAGGCGTTCGCGGTCACCGAACCGATCGCGGGCACCGACACCACCAGCATCCGCACCACCGCTCGTCGTCAGGGGGACAGCTACGTCATCAACGGGCAGAAGGTCTTCACCTCGCGGGTGCAGCACTCCGACCTGATGCTCCTGCTGGCCCGCACCACCCCCGTCGGTGAGACGGAGAAGAAGTCACACGATCTGTCGTTGTTCCTGCTCGACATGCGCGAGGTCGAAGGGCTCACCGTGCGACCGCTGGACATGATGGTGAACCATGAGACCAACGAGGTCTTCTTCGACAACGTCACAGTGCCGGACAGCGCCCTTGTCGGCGAGGAGGGTAACGGGTTCCGTTACGTCCTGGACGGACTGAACGCCGAGCGGATCCTGATCGCCGCCGAGTGTATCGGCGACGGGCGCTGGTTTGTGCAGCGGGCCAGCCGCTATGCGTCAACGCGGGAGGTCTTCGGGCGGCCGATCGGCATGAACCAGGGCGTGCAGTTCCCGATCGCCCGGGCCCACATCAGTGTCGAGGCAGCGAACCTGATGCGCTGGCGTGCGGCCGACCTCTTCGACGACCACGCCGCATGCGGGGCCGAGGCCAACATGGCCAAGCTGCTCGGTGCGGACGCGTCCTGGGAGGCCGCCAACGCGGCGCTGCAGGCGCACGGCGGCTACGGCTTCGCCGCCGAGTACGACATCGAGCGGAAGTTCCGTGAGACACGGCTCTACCAGGTCGCGCCGATCTCGACCAACCTGATCCTCTCCTACGTGGGAGAGCACGTGCTCGAGATGCCGAGGTCGTTCTGATGTCCGGTCGTGTGGAGCTCGGGCTGCTGCTGTGCAGCCAGTTCCCGGTGGACGACGACCCTGCCGCGCGGTTCCAGGAGCAGCTCGAGCAGGTGCGCGTCGTGCGGGACGCCGGCTTCGACTCCGTCTTCGCGTCGCAGCACTACCTGGCGCACCCCTTCCAGTACCTCCACCCGCTGCCCGTGCTGTCGCGCATCGTCGCCGAGGCGGGTGACATGCGGATCGGCACCTCGATCGCCCTACTCGCCCTGCCGAGCCCGGTGGACATCGCCGAGCAGCTGGCCACACTCGACGTGATCAGTGAGGGTCGGCTGACGGTCGGGGTCGGCCTGGGGTACCGCGACGTCGAGTTCGACGCCTTCGGCATCCCGCCGGACCGCAGGCTGCGTCGGTTCCTCGACAACCTCGACATCGTCCTGCGGCTCTGGGCCGAGGACGAGGTGAGCGTCGAGACCGAGCACGTCCGGCTGGACGGCGTCCCGGTCGCACTTCGCCCCGTCCAACGACCGCATCCGCCGGTATGGATGGCTGGGCACACCGACGCCGCGATCAGGCGCGCCGCCCGCCGCGGGCTGCCGTGGCTTGCGGCGGCAGCGCACGTGGACGACACCTACCTGCAGCACCAGGTGAAGGTCTACCGCGACGCCTGCCAGGAGCTCGGGCACGACCTGGAGCTGCCGATGATCCAGGAGATCTACGTCGCACCCACTCGCGAGGAGGCGCTGGACGTCGTACGCCGGTCTCTTGCGTTGAAGTACCAGGCCTACCAGCAGTGGGGGCAGGACAGCGTCCTGCCGGCGGACCAGTCGTTCGACGTGGAGTTCGACCGGCTTCGTCAGGGGCGCTTCATCATCGGGGGACCCGCCGACTGCGTCGACCGCATCCTCAGTGTGCTCGACGCCGTCGGTCCCACCCATCTGCTGCTGCGCATGCAGTGGCCCGGCATGACACACGAAGAGGTGCTGTCGGGCATGGAGCTCTTCACAACCGAGGTAATGCCGGCGCTCGAAGGCGCCGGGGGAAAGGAACGGTCATGAACCGTGAGACGATCACCGACCCAGTCACCCGACGCAGGTTCCTGTCACTGACCGCGATGGCAGCCGCAGTCACCGCGTGCGGCGTGCCCGACAGCGCCGGAACCGGTGGCGGAAAGCTCAAGGCAGCCACCTACATCCCGCCGTCGTACAAGGACCTGTTCCCCCCGTTCCAGATGTTCATGGAGACTGCGAAGAAGGAGTCCGGCGGGGACCTCGTGTTCGATCTGTTCCACTCCGAGACGCTGCTCAGCGCCGACCAGCTCGTGCCCGGGTTGCTCCAGGGTGTGGCCGACGCGGTGTTCCAGGTCAGCTCCTATGTCTCGTCGTCGTACCCCGTCCTGGGGGTGTACGAGATGCCGTTCGTCAACAACGACATCGCCCAGACGGAGCGAGCCCTCGAGGTCGGAGGCCCGCTCTACGACATGATCAACAAGGAGCTCGGCGCGAAGGGTCTGCGGCTCATCGGCAGCATGCTCACGACCGAAGAGTGGATCTGGACCATGGAGAAGCCGATCCGCAAGCCGTCCGACATGGAGGGTCTGCGCATCAGGACGGCCGGAGAGGTCGAGGGCGAGACCGTCAAGGCGCTGGGCGGCTCACCCGTGTCGATGAGCTCATCGGAGGTCTACCAGGCCCTCGAGCGGGGCACCATCGACGGGATGATCTCCTACACCGGCACGGTGATCTCGCGCGACCTGCAGGAGATCATCCGGTACGGCACGGTCGGCCACTTCGGGCACTACGGCGTCGACACCTACGTGCGCAAGGAATGGTTCGACGGACTCGACTCCGCTGCGCAGGAAGCGCTGCTGGCGGCCGGCCGCAAGTACTGGAAGGACGGCACGGCACACCAGCACCAGGTGATCGAGCAGAGCTACCTGCCGAAGATCGACCAGGCGGGAATCGAGCTCTTCGAACCGACAGGGGCCGAGCTGAAGGCCTTCGAGCAGGCCACGACGGGCGTATACGACTGGTGGCGCAACCGGGTCGGCAGCACGGCTCTGGCCGACCGCGCGTTGAACCTGGTCCAGACCGCGTGACAGTTCACACCCCGGACGGACAGGCCGCCGAGTCCCCGGTCCTGAGGGCGCTCCGTGCCGTCGACCGGTTACTCGTGCGGGTGATGTCTGCCCTACGCGTGGTCGCCGGGCTGGTCATCGTGGCGATGATGCTCGTCACCGTCTACGACGTCATCATGCGCTACGCGTTCGCCGCCCCCACGGAGTGGGCCCTGACCCTGAGCACGGCCGGTGTTCTCGCTGCGACCTTCTTCGCCATGCCGCACCTGGTCGCCGTACGCGGGCACATCGACATGGACCTCCTCTACCGGAGGTTCGGGCCCACAGGACGGCTGGTTGCGGATGTCATCACCGGAGTGGCCACCCTGAGCTTCGGTGTGGGCATGGCCTGGCTGGGTTACCGGTCGGCCATCACCTCCTACGTCGGTGGGCTGCTGACCTCGGGCAACTTCGCCATGCCGATGTGGACTCTGTACGCCATGGTCTACCTCGGCGGTCTCGGTGTCGTGCTCGTCGTGGTGC
>JBOHDD010000238.1:0-3454 GCA_050699155.1 Nocardioidaceae bacterium | reverse complement strand
AGCTCATCCAGAGGGGCAGAGGGAAACGGCCCGGCGAAGCCCCGGCAACCAGTCAGTCACCGACGCAGACCTGCGACCACCTCGTCCGACTGATCAGGTGCCACTTCCGTCCTGAGCCGAGAGTCGGCCGGGGAAGATGAGGAGGAGGCCTCGTGAGCGCAACCCTGCAAGGCTCCCGGACCGCGCTGCGCGAAGGCGCGTTCGGCAACGCCACCGCCCTGGTCTGTCGTGAGTGCGGACACCAGCAGCGCCTCGGCCCGTTCTACGCATGCGAGGAGTGCTTCGGGCCGTTGGAGGTGGGCTACGACTTCCCGGCCGTCACCCGCGAGGGCATCGAGGCCGGACCCAAGAACATCTGGCGCTACCAGCCGCTGCTGCCGGTCCCGGAGGACGTGACGTCCTTCCCGCAGATGGACCCCGGCTTCACCCGGCTCGTGCGCGCCGACAACCTGGCCCGCGAGCTCGGCATCAGGAGGCTCTGGGTCAAGGACGACTCCGGCAACCCGACCCACTCGTTCAAGGACCGCGTGGTCGCGATGGCGCTGTCCGCTGCCCGCGAGCTGGGGCTGGGCGTGTTCGCCTGCCCCTCCACCGGGAACCTCGCCAACGCCGTCGCGGCCGCGGGCGCGCGCGCAGGGATGAAGACCGTGGTGTTCATCCCGCACGACCTCGAGACGCCCAAGGTCGTCACCACCGCCGTGTACGGCGGCACGCTGGTCGCGGTCAAGGGCAACTACGACGACGTGAACAGGCTCGCCTCCGAGATCGCCGGTGAGGAGGAGGGCTGGGCGTTCGTCAACGTGAACGTGCGTCCCTACTACGCCGAGGGCTCGAAGACGCTCGGGTTCGAGGTCGCCGAGCAGCTCGGCTGGAGGCTGCCCGAGCAGGTGGTCATCCCGGTCGCGTCCGGCTCGCAGCTGACCAAGGTGGACAAGGCCTTCGGTGAGCTGGGCAGGCTCGGCCTGGTGGAGGAGACGCCGTACAAGATCTTCGGCGCCCAGGCCAACGGGTGCTCGCCGGTCTCCGCGGCCTACAAGCAGGGGTACGACGTCGTCCGCCCGGTGAAGCCGGACACCATCGCCAAGTCCCTGGCGATCGGCAACCCCGCCGACGGCACCTACGTCCTCGACATCGCCCAGCGCACCGGCGGCGCGGTCGAGGATGTCACCGACGACGAGGTGCGCGAGGGCATCGAGCTGCTCGCCCGCACCGAGGGCATCTTCGCCGAGACTGCCGGTGGCGTCACGGTTGCGACCCTGCAGAAGCTGGTCCGCAGCGGTCGGCTCGACCCCGAGGCCGACACCGTGGTGTTCAACACCGGCGACGGGCTGAAGACGCTCGACGCCGTGGCCGACCGGGTGGGCCCCGCGGCCACGATCGACCCGACGTACGCCGCCTTCAAAGAGGCGATCTAGCCGGCCGCCCACCAGGTCCGAGCCGGCAACCTGATCTGAGGAGGAGTCAGAGCATGAGCGTGAGCGTCCGCGTTCCCACGATCCTGCGCACCTACACCCAGGGCGAGTCCGAGGTGAGCGCCGACGGGTCCACGCTGTCGGAGGTGCTGGACTCGCTCGACACCAGCTACCCCGGGATCAAGGGCAGGGTCGTCGACGAGCAGGGCAGGCTGCGACGCTTCGTGAACGTCTACGTCGGCAACGAGGACGTGCGCTTCGCCGAAGGCCTGGACACCGCGACCCCCGCCGGCACCGAGGTGTCGGTGATCCCCGCCGTCGCCGGCGGCTGACGCGTGACGGGTCGAGGGGACAAGAAAACCGGAGCACGGACGGCGTCCGTGCTCCGGTCAAACCTCGTCGCACCCACGAGGTACCCGCAAGTTAGTGGAGGCGCGCTGCTGGGTCAATAGCCCGCCCGGATGACCCGACCACTCCAGCGCACCGGTGGCCCGGACCGTCATGGTCCGGGCCACCGGTACGTCGGTCTTCGGAGTCCTACTGGGTGATCAGCCTCGCCCCGTAGGCGTTCAGTGCCTCACCGACCGGTTGGTAGTAGCTGATGTTGGGCTGGCCCACCTTCTCGCCACAGACCAGCCGGCCGCCCTGGGAGTACAGCGCACCGCCGCTGGAGAGCCCCTGCGCGTAGTTGCCGGTCATGTTCGAGCCGCCGCTGTCGCCCTGCTCGACGCAGGCGCTGTGCCGGACGAGACCGGAGACGATGTCACCGCCGCCATAGTTGACGGTCTGGTTCTTGGCCTGGATCGTGCCGCAGGTCCACCCCGTCGTACGCCCGCTCTTGCAGAGCGAGGAGCCGACGGCCGCGTTGCTGTAGCCGCGGACCACCCGGGCGTAGCCGTTGTACATGTCCACCGCGCCCTGCGGGTTCCAGAACGACGGGTTGTTGATGTTGACCGAGGCGTAGTCGTTGCCCGGGAAGCTGTACCCGCGGGTGCCGCCGATCGTCGTCCCGTTCCGGGAGAACGTCGGGTTGCCCTCGGCGCAGTGCCCCGCCGTCAGCAGGATGTACTGGCCCGACGAGGTCTGTGCGTTGAACCCGTTGGAGCAGATGAAGCCGTTGCTCATGTTCACCTGCTGGCCGCCGTACAGGGCAGCGGGTACGGCGTCGGCGGTGGTCCGGTTGATCGCGACCCGGTCGCCGAACGAACGTGCCTTGTCCAGGAACTGCGCCGTGGCCGCGTTGCTCGCGCCCTTGGTCGCGGTGACGACGACGTTGTTGCTGCGGACGTCGACGAACCAGCCCTGCACCGCGCCTGCGCCGGAGCGCTTCGCGAACCGGTCGAGCGTGCGCTTGACGTCGTCGAGCTGTGCCGAGGAATAGGCGACCTGGCGGGAGGTGGCCCCGGAGGCGTTCACCTGGCGCGCGGCCGCATGGTCGGTGACGGTGACGACCAGCTCGCCCGCCTTGTCGATGTAGGCGCCGCCGGACTGGGCGGCGCCGAGGTCACGGTCGAGCCGGTCGGCCAGTCGGTCCTGGGCGACGGCTACGGTCGTGCCCTTGGTCGCCGACGCGTCGAGACGTGCGGTGTCGGGCCGCGCGTTCGCCGAGGTGGCCGGTGCCAGGAGCAGTGCGGTCGTCGCCGCTGCCGCGCCCAGCATGAACAGGCGTCGACGAGTGTTGGATGAAACGGACATGGGGTTGCTGCCCTTCTCTCGCAACCATCCCCCCGGGATCACCAAGGGGTTTCCCGTAAATCGGGCTTCACGGAACGTAGTCAGTTGACTACGCAACGGTCAAGACTTTGACGGGAAAACCAGCGGAGCGCCCAACAGTCCTGCCTTCGCGGCATCGCGGTCAACCGCATCCACGAGATGGTCGGTGCACTGTTCCGAATGCCGCGCTCAGCGTCGGCGGGCCGCGGCTGCCTCCTCGAGCAGGATCGGGGCCGCCTCCATGGCGGCGTGGATGCCGATGACACTGACGATCTCCAGCACCTCCATCACCTGCTCGGGTGTCGCGCCCAGACGCAGCGCGTTGTGCA
>JBOHDD010000237.1:0-2019 GCA_050699155.1 Nocardioidaceae bacterium | reverse complement strand
GCACACCTGGCGGTCGAGTACGCCGACGGCTGGGCGAGCCACCCTCGTCCGACTCTCCAGGCTCCTTGGCGCCCGGCCACGGTTTGGCGACGCGCGACACCAGGACGAAGTCCTTGCGCAGGGGGTGTCCTTCGAACTCCTCGGGCAGCAGCAGATGCCGGGACGGCCATTCCTCCTGGCCCTTCACGTTGGCTTCGGTCTCAGCCACGGTGCGGTCTCCGGGAGGAAGAAAACGTATGCCGAACATCTCCTGCGTCTCGCGCTCGTGCCAGGACGCACCGGCGTAGACCTCCACGACGGACGCCAGCTGGGGAGACTCGCGCGGCACCATCGTGCGGATCAGGAGGTGCTCGACCCCCGCCACCGCTCGGTTCGTCTGCAGTTCCTCGGGGGATTCGCCGCGGGCCGTCGCAGACGAACCGAGGTGTGCCAGGTGACAGACGACGGCGAAGCCCTCGGACAGCTCGTCCACCGCCGACAACCAGTCGAAGTAGGTGCACCCGAGCGAGTCGCGGGCAAGCGTCAGGGCCTTCGACCACCGGTCCGCGGGAACCGTGGCGGTCAGTGGACCGAACCCCTCGTCGTACGCCGTGTCGCCGACCTGGTCGAGGACCTCGGCGACCTCCTCAGCCCACGCCATCGTCGTCTCCCGGTCGGCCACCGCGTGCCAGCAGCGGCCGCAGCAGCGAGCGTGAACGACGACGCGGGCGTGCGTCGGGGTAACGGTCACCGAGTGACTCGGACCCGATCTTGTCCTGCAGCGCCAGGATTCCCTGCAGCAGGGCCTCCGGCCGTGGAGGACAGCCAGGCACGTAGACGTCGACGGGTATCACCTGGTCGACGCCCTTGGTGACGCAGTAGGAGTCCCAGTAAGGCCCGCCGGAGTTGGAGCAGGAGCCGAAGGAGATGACGTACTTGGGGTCGGGCATCTGCTCGTACAGCCGGCGCACCGCCGGCGCCATCTTGTCGGTCACCGTTCCCGACACCACCATCAGGTCGGCCTGTCGGGGACCGTGTGCGAACGGGATCACCCCGAGCCGGATGAAGTCGTGCCGCGCCATCGAGGTCGCGATGAACTCGATCGCGCAGCAGGCCAGCCCGAAGTTGAAGACCCACAACGAGTAGCGGCGGCCCCAGTTGAGCACGAACTTCGCCGGCTGCGGTGCCAGCCGGGACAGGGTGCCGACAGAGCCCGGCGCCGAGCCCGGCATCCCGAGGTCGACGGGTGCGGGGTCCGTGCCGGAGTCACGGCTGCTCAGGTCCACGTCAGCACACCCTTGCGCCAGGCATACAGCAGGCCGACGGCGATGAAGCCGATGAAGACGGCCATCTCGGCCACGGTCACCCAGCCGAGCCCGGCGAACACGGTCGCCCAGGGGAACAGGAAGACCGCATCCACCGCGAAGACGACATAAAGGTAGGCGTAGACGTAGTAGCGCAGATGCACCTGTGCCCATCCGTCGCCGACGGGGTCGATGCCGCATTCGTACGTCAGGGACTTCTCCGGCGACGGCCGGCGTGGCGCCAGCAGCCGGTTGGCGGCGAACATCAGCGCCACCAGGCCGCCGCCCGCGACGATGATCGCGAGAACGGGCACGTATGACGCGTAGTAGCCGTCCATGAGGTTGAGTCTAGGGACATCGAGACGCCGTTCGTCGGGCCTATGGTGGGCACGTGTCGCCCGAGCCAGCCCACCCAGCGTGACATTTGGTACACACCGTGATGTGGACACCGCCTTCATCGGGGCCTATGCGGTCGTACAGTGGAGATGTGACCCGGCTGAGGTAACGCGGACCGGGCTACATGCACGCACACGCACACAGCGTCGGGTCCCGCGCCCACCCTGGCGGGGGCCCCACCGGAAAGAGGCTCGAGGTGACCAAACAGGTCCAGCAGCTCGACCGGGTGATCATTCGTTTTGCCGGTGACTCCGGTGACGGTATGCAGCTGACGGGGGACCGGTTCACACAGGAGACTGCGTCATTCGGCAACGACCTGTCCACGTTGCCGAACTTCCCG
>JBOHDD010000236.1:0-2652 GCA_050699155.1 Nocardioidaceae bacterium | reverse complement strand
CACACACGTTCCTCGGGTGACCGTAACCATCTTGCGTCCCAAATGGAACAGTCTTCACAGAGAAACCTTGCTTTACACGGCGTGTCGACTTGACTGGTGACACCGGTGTAACTCGTGGGCGGCCCGGCAACTTCCACCGTGCCCTGCTCACGAGCGACGGAGGATCCTGCGTGCCCCGGCACGCAAAATCCTCCGCTGCTGCCGCGCGGTGGACTCGTCCCACACACGGCTCGTCCGTCGTGGCGCTCGGTTAGTGTCGGGGCGTGGCACAGCCGAAGACCTGGCAGGAGATGCTGGAGTGGTCCGCCGGCCTGCTCGAACGCCGTACCGGCGCCGGGGTGGAGGAGTGGAACCGCCGGATCGCCGAGCGCGGCGTGGCCCGCGACGAGGACACCGAGAAGGACCTGCGCGGATGGCTGCGCGAGCGGGGGGTCACCGGCTACTCCCAGATGCTGCTGGTGATGGAGCGGTTCGGCTATCCCGACTTCCTGACCGCGGATGCCGACGACCTGCTGGACGGACAGTACGCCGACCGCGCCCACCTGCGGCCGATCCTCGACAGGGTGCTCGCCGTTGCCCCGTCCCTGGGCGAGGTGGTCGTGCAGGCGCGCAAGACCTACGTCGCGCTGCAGACACGACGTCGGCAGTTCGCGGTGGTCAGACCGACGACACGCAAGCGCGTCGACCTCGGCGTACGGCTCGACGGTGTCGAGCCCGCGGGCCGGCTCGAGGCCGCCAAGGGCGTCGGGAACGACACCATCAACCTGCGGGTGGGTCTGCACGACCTCGACGACGTCGACGACGAGGTGGTCGAGGTGCTCCGCCGGGCGTACGCCGCCAACGAGTGACCGGCCGTCAGCGGCTCGCGGGGCGCAGCCTGACCATCTCCGGGTAGAGCTCCTTGATCGAGGTCGCGCCCAGCAGCGCGAGCGTCCGGCGCACGTCCTCGTCGAGCAGCACACATAGCCGGTCGACACCCGCCTCGCCACCGGCCATCAGCGCGTACAGGTAGGCCCGGCCGAGCAGCACGGCCTTCGCGCCCATCGCGACCGCGGCCAGCGCGTCGGAGCCGCTGCGCACCCCGCCGTCGAGCAACACCTCCACCTCGCCACCGACTGCGTCCAGCACCTCCGGCAGCACCTCGAGCGGGGTCACCGCCCGATCCAGCTGGCGGCCGCCGTGGTTGGACACGACGAGCGCCTCGGCACCCAGGTCGACCACCCGCCGCGCGTCGTCGGCTTGCTGGATGCCCTTCACCACGAGGGAGCCGTCCCACTCCTCACGCATCCAGGCGATGTCGTCGAAGGTGACCGCCGGGTCGAAGAGCGAGGCGATCAGGTCCATCACGCCCTGCGGCGAGCCTGGACCCAGCGAGGCGAACGCGAGCGGCTCGGTGGTGAGCTTGTTGAGCCACCAGGACGGGAAGCGCGCCATCCCCGCCAGCGTGCGCGGGCTCAGCGACGGCGGGACGGTGAGGCCGTTGCGCGAGTCGCGCAGCCGGGCGCCGTGCACGGGTACGTCGACGGTGAGCATCAGCGTGCTGTAGCCGGCGGCGCGGGCCCGAGCGATCAGCTCACGGCTCAGTCCCCGGTCGCGCCAGACGTACAGCTGGAACCACCGGTCGGCACCCGGTGCGGCCGCCGCGAGGTCCTCGATCGACGTCGTGCCCATGGTCGACAGGGCGTAGGGGATGCCGGCCCGCTCCGCGGCGGCGGCGACCGCCACCTCGCCCTCGTGCTGCATCATCCGGGTGAACCCGGTCGGCCCGAACGCCACCGGCATCGACACCGGCCGGCCGAGCAGGGTGGTCGAGGGGTCGACGTCGGCCACGTCCCGCAACACCCGCGGCCGGAACTCGACCCGGTCGAAGGCATCGCGCGCCCGCCGCATGGAGATCTCGTCGGTCGCCCCGCCGTCCACATAGTCGAAGGCGGCTCTCGGCGTCCGGCGGCGGGCCATCCGCCGCAGGTCCGCCACGTCGTGCGCACGCGCGACCCGGGCGGCCGCTCCCACGCCCAGCGGCTCCATCTGCAGGAGCGGGCGCACCTCCGACCAACGGGGCAGACGACGCTTCGTTGCCATAACCAGAGGCTAACGGGATCCGACGCGTGGTCAGCCCCCGGCATCCCCCGACCCGGCATCCCCCGACCCGGAGCCACCCGAGGCGATGACGGCGAAGATCTCGCCCTGGGCGCCTTCCAGAACGGCTATCCGGCCGTAGGGCGTGTCCATCGGTGGCACCCTGACCTGCCCGCCGAGCTCGCCGACCGTCTGCACGGCCGCGTCGGTGTCTGCGACGTCGAAGTAGGCCATCCAGTGCGGCGGGACCTCTGACGGGATCTCCGCACCGAGCTCGCCCAGACCGCCGACGGCCCGCCCGTCGAGGTTGAGCACGGAGTACCTGAAGTTGCCGTCGCCGACCTCCTCGACGTCGTACCCGAACACGTCGGCGTAGAAGCCGCGGGCACGGTCGTAGTCGCGGGTCATGCATTCGTTCCAGGTGAGCGCACCAGGCTCGTTGACGGCGCCGGCACCGTGGTGGTTCCTGGCCTGCCAGACGCCGAACACCGCACCCGTCGGATCCGCGGCGACCGCCATCCGGCCCTCCTCCATCACATCCATCGGCTCGGTGAACATCTGGCCGCCGCAGTC
>JBOHDD010000235.1:0-8620 GCA_050699155.1 Nocardioidaceae bacterium | reverse complement strand
CACTGGCTTCGTCAGGTCGCCGACGCGCTGGACGCGGCGGCCGACGACCTCGTGCCGGTCGCCATCGAGGAGTCCGGGCTGCCCGAGCCCCGGCTGCGCGGTGAGGTCACACGCAGCTCCGGTCAGCTGCGGATGTTCGCGGACGCCCTGACCGAGGGTGCGCTGCTCGACGTCGTCATCGACACAGCCGACCCCACCGCATCGCCGGTCCCACTGCCGGACCTTCGCCGGATGCTGGTCCCGCTGGGCCCCGTCCTGGTGTTCGCGGCGAGCAACTTTCCCGTTCGCGTTCAGTGTCTCCGGCGGCGACACGGCGTCGGCACTCGCGGCAGGGTGTCCTGTCGTCGTCAAGGCTCACCCAGGTCACCCGCGCCTCTCGCGGCTCACCGCCGAGGTGATGGATCGCGCGCTCAGACAGGCCGGCGCCCCCGCGGGTGCGCTCGGCCTGGTGTTCGGCTTCGACACCGGTGTCGCCGCGTTGCGGGATGCCAGGGTCAGGGCCAGCGGGTTCACCGGCTCCGTACCCGCCGGCAAGGCCCTGCACGAGGTCGCGACCACCCGCGACGAGCCGATCCCCTTCTACGGCGAGCTCGGGAGCCTCAACCCGGCCTTCGTGCTTCCGGGGGCTGTCAGGGATCGTGGCCCCGCCATCGTCGACGGGTACGTCGGCTCCTTCACGCTCGGAGTGGGACAGTTCTGCACCAAGCCCGGGCTGCTGTTCCTCCCCGACGACCACGGGCTCGAGGATCGGCTGACCGCGGCCGTGACCGACGTACCCGCTGCGCCGATGCTCAACGACAGGGTCCGCGGCGGCTTCATCGACGGCGTGGCCGGGCTGCGCGACCGCACCGGCATGCGTGAGTGGGTGCGGGGCACGGATACCGGGTCCGAGGTGTCGGCGACACTGCTGCAGACGACCGTGCCCGAGCTGCTCGACGACGCGGACGCGGTGCTGGAGGAGTGCTTCGGACCCACCTCGATCGTGGTGGAGTACGCCGACCGGGACGAGCTGCTGTCCGCAGCCGGCGCCTTCGGTGGCAACCTGACGGCGACCATCCACGCCGAGCCGGAGGACTCCGACGACGCCCGGTCGCTGCTCGCCCTCGTGCAGGAGCGAGCGGGCAGGGTGGTCTGGAACGGCTGGCCGACGGGTGTCGCCGTCACCTGGGCGATGCAGCACGGTGGACCGTTCCCGTCGACCGTCGGCTCCGTCCACACCAGTGTCGGCGTCACCGCGGCCCGGCGGTTCCAGCGGCCGGTCTGCTTCCAGGACACCCCGCAGGACCATCTCCCACAGCCGTTGGCCGACAGCAACGCGCTCGGCATCAGCAGACGCATCGACGGTCGCGTGACGCGCGACGACGTACCGACAACCGGAGAGGCGCTATGACCGAGCCGACGGGACGGCGCAGCTTCGACCACTGGTTCGGCGAGCACGGCCGGCAGGGGTTCATCCACCGGTCGTGGATGCGCGCGCAGGGTTTCTCCGACGACGTGTTCGACGGCCGCCCGGTCGTCGGCATCTGCAACACCTGGTCGGAGCTGACCCCTTGTAACGCCCATCTCCGGCGGCTCGCGGAGTCGGTGAAGCGGGGAGTGTGGCAGGCCGGTGGCTTCCCGCTCGAGTTCCCGGTGATGTCGCTGGGCGAGACCATGCTGCGGCCGACCGCGATGCTCTTCCGGAACCTTCTCAGCATGGACGTCGAGGAGTCCTTGCGGGGCAACCCGGTCGACGCGGCCGTGCTGCTGACCGGATGTGACAAGACGACGCCTGGGTCGCTGATGGGAGCGGCCAGCGTCGACCTGCCCACCATCGTGGTGACCGGCGGCCCGATGCTCAACGGCAAGTTCCGTGGTTGCGACATCGGGTCGGGTACGGCGGTGTGGCAGTTCACCCAGGACCTCAACCGGGGACGCATGACCCCCGAGGACTACGCGGCTGCCGAGTCGGGCATGAGCCGGAGCAACGGGCACTGCATGACGATGGGCACGGCCTCGACGATGGCCTGCATGGCCGAGGCGCTCGGTGTGCAGCTGCCGGGCTCGGCGGCGATCCCCGCCGTCGACTCCCGACGCTACGCGGTCGCACAGCGCGCCGGTCAGCGCATCGTCGAGATGGCGCAGGAGGACCTCAAGCTCAGTGACGTCGTGACGAAGGACTCCTTCGTGAACGCCATCCGCACCAACGCGGCCATCGGTGGGTCCACCAACGCGGTGATCCATCTGCTGGCGATCGCCGGCCGGCTCGGCATCGACCTGACCCTCGACGACATGGACAGGTGCTCCGACGTCCCCTGGCTGGTCGACCTGCAGCCGTCCGGTCGCTACCTGATGGAGGACTTCTACTACGCCGGCGGGCTGCCGGCCGTGATGCGTGAGATCCTGCCCCACCTTCGGGGGGATGCCCTCACCGTGACCGGACGCACCGTGCGAGAGAACGTCGAGGGCGCCACGCGCACCGAGGGCACCGACGTGATCCGGTCCGGTGACAAGCCGCTGGGCACAGGTGCGGGAACGGCGGTGCTGCGCGGGAACCTGGCACCCGACGGCGCGGTCATCAAGCAGTCGGCTGCCACGGCACGGCTGTCGAGGCATCGCGGACAGGCCGTGGTCTTCTCCAGCATCGAGGAGTACGACGTGGCCGTCGACGACCCGGCGCTCGACGTGACGGCGGACTCGGTGCTGGTGCTGCAGAACGCCGGTCCGCGCGGGTATCCCGGCATGCCGGAGGTGGGCAACATGACCATCCCACGCAAGCTCGCGGAGCAGGGGGTCGACGACATGGTTCGGATATCCGACGCGCGGATGAGCGGGACAGCGTACGGCACCGTGGTGCTGCACGTCACGCCCGAGGCGGCCGTCGGCGGCCCGCTGGCGCTGGTGCGCACGGGGGACTGGGTCGAGCTGGACGTCGAGGGTCGCAGCCTTCATCTCGACGTCGACGACGCCGAGATGGCTCGCCGGCGGGCACAGTGGTCACCGACCCCGGTTGCTGCCGATCGCGGCTGGCAGCGGCTGTACGTCGACCATGTACTGCAGGCCGACAGCGGCTGCGACCTGGACTTCCTGGTCGGCCGCACCGGCTCCGCGGTGGCGAGGCAGTCCCATTGACCAGTCATGACCCGCTGGTCGTGGAGCTGCGGTCCACCCTCGGAGACGCCGCGGTCATCACCGATGCCGACCTGCTCGAGGGCCACCGGTACGACACCGCGAAGTTCTGCGCGGCGGGCGTCCCGCGTGCGCTGGTCAGACCGGCAGAGACCGCACAGGTGCAGGACGTCGTAACCGCCGCGCGGAAGCACGCTGTCCCGGTGGTCACCCAGGGAGCGCGAACCGGGTTGGCCGGAGCCGCGAACGCGGTCGACGGTTGCCTCCTGCTCTCGACCACACGCATGAACCGTGTGCTGGAGGTCTCGGCCGACGACCAGGTCGCGGTGGTCCAGCCCGGTGTCGTCAACG
Organism: Nocardioidaceae bacterium; assembly: GCA_050699155.1. Classification (GTDB taxonomy): domain Bacteria; phylum Actinomycetota; class Actinomycetes; order Propionibacteriales; family Nocardioidaceae; genus JBOHDD01. Next base: position 5,161 of record JBOHDD010000235.1, on the reverse strand, counting down.
CGGACCTGTCGCGGGCCGTGGCCGAGGCCGGGTTGTTCTACCCGCCCGACCCGTCGTCCTGGGAGGAGTCCACCGTCGGGGGCAACGTGGCCACCAACGCGGGCGGGTTGTGCTGCGTGAAGTACGGCGTCACCGCAGACTTCGTCCGTGCGCTCGAGGTCGTGCTCGGCACGGGAGAGGTGCTGCGCACCGGGCACCGCACCGCGAAGGGTGTCGCCGGTTACGACCTGACCCGGTTGCTGGTCGGTTCCGAGGGGACGTTGGGCGTCGTGACCGAGGTGACGCTGGCCCTGAGGCCGGCACCGGAGGCCTCCCTCACGGCGGCGGCGGCCTTCGTCGACGGCCGGCAGGCGCTCGAGGCGGCCGCCAGGATCATGGCCGCCGGCCTGCGGCCCTCACTGCTGGAGTTCCTCGACGGCACGACTGCCAGAGCCATCCAGGCCTACCGTGACATGGGGCTGCCGAGCGACGTGGACGGCCTTCTGCTGGCGCAGTCCGACCGCGGCGAGCGCGCCGGCGAGGACGTCGCCGCGATGGCGCAGATCTGCCGGGATGCCGGCGCGGTGGATGTGGCCGAGGCGGGCGACGCCGAGGAGTCCCGGATGCTGCTGGAGGCTCGCCGGCTGGTCAACTCCGCCATCGAGGCCCTGGGTACGACGCTGGTCGACGACGTCGCCGTCCCGCTGAGCAGACTGCCGGAGCTGCTCGACGGTGTCCTCGCGATCGGCCGGCGCCACGACGTGACGATCTCCTGCCCGGGCCACGTCGGTGACGGGAACATGCACCCCACGATGATCTTCGACCGATCCGACCCGGACGCCGAGCGCCGTGCGGTGCAGGCCTTCGAGGAGGTGATGCAGCTCGGGCTCCGCCTCGGCGGCACGATCACCGGAGAGCACGGTGTCGGGATGTTGAAGAGGAGCTACCTGGAGACGGAGGTCGGACCCGTCGGCATGGCGTTGCACCGTCAGCTCCGGCAGGTCTTCGACCCTTTCAGCCTGCTCAACCCCGGCAAGATGTTCAGCGAAGGAGCGTCATGACCGCGACACCGATCCCGACGGCGGACCCGTACACGCTGACCGCCGACGGCATAAAGGAGCCGCCGGAGGGATGGCGGGCGAGTGCCCGCTACCTCGGGCCAGGACTGATCCTCAGTGCGTCCATCGTCGGGTCCGGTGAGCTGATCGCCACCACGACTCTCGGCGCCCAGGCCGGTTTCGTGCTGCTCTGGCTCGTCATATTCAGCACCCTGGTGAAGGTCGCGGTGCAGGTCGAGCTGGCCCGCTGGACGATCGCCACCGGCGAGCCCGCGCTCACCGGCTACAACCGGGTGCCTCCGCGGCTCGGACGCATCGGCTGGGTGAACGTCCTGTGGTTGGTGCTCGCGCTGAGCAAGCTCCTGCAGCTCGGCGGCATCATCGGCGGCGTCGCGGTCGCCTTCAGCGCCCTGCTGCCGCTCGGCAGCGGGCCGCTGGGTAGCACCTCGCTGACCATCTGGACGTCCATCCTGGTCGTCGTCAGCATCGTGATGCTCTACTCCAACCGCTACCGGCTGATCGAGCGTGGCGCCATCGCTCTGGTCGTCGTCTTCTCCGTGGTCACCATCCTCGTCGCGCTGGGGCTGCCCCTGACCCCGTTCGCCTACAGCGCCGCCGACATCGGCAGTGGCCTGACGCTGATGATCCCCGCTGGCGCGCTCGGTGCCGCCCTGGCGATGTTCGGCATCACCGGGGTAGGGGCCGACGAGATCACCTTCTACACCTACTGGTGCGTGGAGAAGGGCTACGCCCGGTGGACCGGGCCCAACGACGGCTCCGAGGCGTGGGCACGCCGCGCGAACGGCTGGATCAGGGTGATGTACAAGGACGCCGCCGTGTCGTGGGTGATCTACACCTTCGGGACGCTCGCCTTCTACCTGATGGGTGCGTCCGTGCTGCAGCCGCAGGGCCTGGTCCCGGAGGGGAACGAGATGATCACGACCCTGTCGCGGATCTACACCGACATCCTCGGCGAATGGGCGAACGTCATCTTCCTCGTCGGGGCGATCGCCGTGCTGGGCTCAACCATGTGGGCCGCGATCCCCAGCTGGTCACGCATGTACGCCAACATCCTCTCGGTCCTCGGGCTCTTCGACTGGCAGGACTCGGTTGCTCGCCTGCGCTGCATCCGGGTCTTCACGGTCGCCCTGCCGATCATCTGGGGGCTGACGTACCTGACGATCCAGGAGCCGGTCGTGATGGTGCAGATCGGCGGGGTGATGACCGGAGTGTTCCTGCTGGCCGTCGTGGTCGCGGTCTGGTACCTGCGACAGTCCGAGACGGACCCGCGGCTTCGTGGCAGCTCGGGCTTCAACGTTGCGCTGGTCGTGAGCAGCGTGGCGATCGGGCTGCTGGGCGTCTACACGTTGCTCGACGTGTTCGGGGTCTCGCCCGGATGAGGCAGGCGGCACGCATGAGCCGGCTCGGGACCGAGTCGGCGTTCGAGGTGCTCTCGCGGGCCCAGGCCCTCGAGGCGGAGGGTCGTCGCATCGTCCACCTGGAGATCGGCGAACCCGACTTCGACACACCGCCCCACGTCGTCGCGGCGGCGGAGCAGGCGCTGGCCGACGGGCACACGCACTACGTGCCCTCCCCCGGGATCAGACCGCTTCGTGAGGCCGTCGCCGACCATCTGCGACAGGTGGGCCGGTTGGCCGCCGACCCCGAACAGGTGGTCATCACGCCGGGCGCCAAGCCGGTGATGTTCTTCAGCATGCTGGCGTTGTGCGAGCCAGGTGACGAGGTGATCTACCCCGACCCCGGGTTCCCGATGTACGAGTCGATCGCCGCGTTCACCGGCGCCACACCGGTACCGCTGCCCCTGCGTGAGCAGAACGACTTCCGCGTCGACGTCGACGAGCTCGCCGGCCTGGTCACCCCCAGGACGAAGCTGCTGGTGCTCAACTCTCCGCACAACCCGTGCGGAAGCCTGTTGACCGAGGCCGACGTGCACGGCATCGCCCGCATCGCGGTCGACAACGACCTCGTCGTGCTGACGGACGAGGTCTACTCCTCCCTGTCGTACGACTCCTCCTGCCCGAGCGTGCTGGACGTCGACGGCATGCCCGAGCGGACGATCCTCCTCGACGGCTGGTCCAAGACGTTCGCCATGACCGGCTGGCGGCTCGGGTACGGCGTGTTCCCGCCCGAGCTGGTCGAACCGATCTCGCGGCTCGTCGTCAACTCGGTCTCCTGCGTGCCCGCGTTCTGTCAGTACGCCGCGATGGCCGCCCTGACCGGTCCGTGGGACGCCGTGACACGCATGCGCGAGGAGTTCCGCACCCGGCGGGCGGTCATCGTCGACGGGCTGAACGCGATCGACGGTGTCTCGTGCCGGCCACCGGGCGGCGCGTTCTACGCCTTCGCGAACGTGCGTGACCTCGGGCAGCCGGCAGCGACCCTCGCGGACGACCTGCTGCAGCACGCTGGTGTCGCCTGCCTTCCCGGTACCGCCTTCGGCGCCGCCGGGGAAGGCTTCCTGCGGCTGTCCTACGCCAACTCGGTCGACAACCTGCGCACGGCGTTGAGTGCGATCGACGATCACACGAAAGCCATCAGAACCCGAGGAGAGTCATGAACGCGGAGGCAACGAGCGGGCCCGGACTGTTCGCGCCCGTGCGTGAGATGCACTACGACGCGCCGTTCCCGACGATGCTGCCGGTACGGCAGAAGTTCGACGCCCCTGGGGTCACAGACGTCGTCGCGGCGACCGCCGAGGCACTGGAACCGCTGCGCGGCCGGTTGCAGCCCGGCATGACGGTCGCGCTGACCGCGGGCAGTCGAGGCATCCACGATGTCCCGACAGTGCTCCGTGCCGCTGGGGAGTGGTTGCGGTCCGTCGGTTCCGACCCCTTCGTCGTACCGGCGATGGGATCGCACGGAGGTGCCACGGCGCCCGGCCAGGTCGAGCTGCTCGCGGACCTCGGGATGACCGAGCAGAGCCTCGGCATGCCCATCCGGGCCACCATGGACACGGTCGAGCTCGGGCGCGTTCCGGACGGCCCTGCGGTCTTCCTGGACGCCAACGCCGCCGAGGCCGACGGGATCATCGCGGTGAACCGCATCAAGGCCCACACCGACTTCCACGGCGAGGTGGAGAGCGGGCTGGCGAAGATCATCGCGATCGGGCTCGGAAAGCGACACGGTGCGGAGGGCATCCACCTGTACGGTCCCGCCAACCTGGCCGTCTGGGTTCCCAGGGTCGCGGGCCGCATCATCGACAGCGGCAGGATCTTGGGCGGCCTGGGCATCGTGGAGAATGCCCACGACCGTGCGGCCCGGGTGGCGTTCCTCGAGCCTGCCGACATCGCCGGGGCGGGTGAGAGCGAGCTGCTCGCCGAGTCCAAGCGGCTGATGGCCACCCTGCCGTTCGACGACCTCGATGTCGCGGTCATCGAGGTGATGGGCAAGAACATGTCCGGCTCGGGCATGGACACCAATGTGATCGGACGGATGATGATCCGCGGCAGCGAGGAGTTCGAGCGACCGCGCATCACGAACATCGCCGTACTCGATCTCAGCGACGAGTCCCACGGCAACGCGGTCGGCCTGGGGCTCGCCGACTTCATTCCGTTGCGACTTCTCGAGCAGGTCGACCTGGCGACGACCTACCTCAACGCGATGACCTCAGGGCTCGGTGGACCGCAGCGTGGACAGATCCCGATGACGATGCCCACGGACCGCAGTGCCGTGGCAGCGGCGATCCTCACGTGCGGGCGGGCCGATCTGGAGAACGCCCGGGTGGTGCGGATGCACAGCACGCTGAACCTGGAGAGGCTGCTGGTGTCGGAGTCGATGCGCGACCAGGTGGAGGCCAGTGACCGACTGTCGGTCGAGGGTGACCCGGTGCCGATGACGTTCGACGCGGACGGACGTCTCGAAGGGTCCCTCGGCTAGGGAGTGCCGAGTAGGACGTCGAGGGCCTGCCGGCACTCAGGGTCTGCCGTGGTCGCGGCCTGGACGGCGCCGACGAAGGCGGTGGCCAACATCGCGTGCAGCTGGGTTCGTGTGAGTGCGGGGTCGACGAGCCACTCCGCACATGCACGTTTGACGTAGTCCAGCCAGGCGCGCAGGCTCAGCCCCAGAGCTGCCGGCGGGGGGTCTGTCCCGAGAGCGTGTACGGC
>JBOHDD010000234.1:0-7347 GCA_050699155.1 Nocardioidaceae bacterium | reverse complement strand
ACCGGCTTGTTCGTGTTCATGATCGCCTGGAACGAGTTCCTCTTCGCCCTGTTGTTCCTCGTGGAGGAACGCAGCAAGTGGACGGTGTCCCTCGGCCTGTCGCAGCTGGCCGGGAGCATCGAGATTCCGACCACCGTCCTGATGGCTGGGTCGGTGTCGTTGACGCTTCCCATCATCGTGGCCTTCTTCGCCTGTGAGCGCCTACTCACCGAAGGGCTCACGTCCGGTGCGGAGAAGGGCTGAGGTGACCCGATACGAGCCGAACCCCCGCTACGCTCCGGTCGGCGGGGAGGTCGTCGCCGGATGGCAACAGCCGGTCGATGAGCTGCTGCACGACCGCCGTGCCGTCGTGCTGGCGGTCGACGGGCCCGCCGTGCTCGACTGGGAGCATGTCGTCGACGGGGTCTGTGCCGCGGTCGCGGCCACAGGCGCGACGTCGGAACGGGTAGACCTGCGCACGCATTTCGCGCCATGGCCGGACGTCGTGGCGACAACCGCATCAGCCGTACTCGGAGACGACGCCGACTTCGAGCGCATCGCGGGTGGCGAGCTGTCTCAGGTCTTTGCGCGGATGCCGGAGCTGGCGACGCCGGGTGCGGGAGTCCTGGTGGTGTTCGGTCCGGGAGCAGCTCTGGCAGGGCATGATGTGCTCTGGTACGTCGACCTGCCGAAGCGGTTCGCCGAGGCCGAGGTCTCTGCCGGTGGTGGGCGAAACCTCGGTCAGGGCGTCGAGCACGGGACCACACCTACGACCAGACGACTGTTCTATGTCGACTGGCCTCTGCTCGACCGCCATCGGGATGCCATCGCCGGCTCCATCGACCGCTGGTTCGATGTACAGGACCCCGCCCGTCCCGTGTCCATCGATGCGAGCACTCTGCAACAGACGATGCAGGCGCTGGCTCGTCAGCCGTTCCGCACCCGGCCGACTTTCAACACCAAGTCCTGGGGAGGTCACTGGGCACAGGCATGTCTGGGGTTCAACCCAGACGAGCGCAGTACGGCGCTGGGCTACGAGCTGATCGCACCCGAGAGCGGGGTGCTGGTGGGCCAGGGCGACCTGGAGGTCGAGCTACCGTTCCAGCTGGTCGTGGCAGCCCGGCCGGCCGAGGTTCTGGGTCCACGTGTGCACGCCGTCTTCGGTACGTCCTTCCCGATCCGGTTCGACTACCTGGACACGGTCGGCGGTGGGAACCTCTCGGTCCACTGCCACCCAGAGACCGAGTACATGCGTCAGGTCTTCGGGTGGCCGTACACCCAGCACGAGACTTACTACGTGATGGTCGGTGGCCAGGACCGACTCGTCTACCTCGGTCTGCGAGGGCAGATCGACGTCGAGGAGTTTCGCGCTCGCGCACACGACGCGGAGGTGCATGGTGAGCCGTTCGACGTCGGAGGGTACGTGCAGACCTGGCCCGCGGAACAGCACCAGCTCTTCTGCATTCCGGCCGGAACGCCACACGGCAGTGGTGAGGGAAACGTGGTCCTGGAGGTGAGCGCCACCCCCTACCTGTACTCCCTGCGCTTCTACGACTGGCTACGCCGCGACGCCGACGGCAGGTCTCGCCCCGTGCACGTGGAGCACGCCTTCGCGAACCTCGACACCAGCCGCACCGGTGACGCGGTAGGTGCCGACCTCGTGCAGCCCCCGGAGACGTTGAGGAAGGGCGAAGGGTGGAGCGAGGAGCTGCTCGGTTGGCGGCCGGAGATGTTCTTCGAGGTACGCCGCCTCGTGCTCGGTCGCGACCACGCGCTGGTAGACGATGACGCCAGCACCGAGTTCCATGTGCTCAACGTCGTCGAGGGTGACGCGGTCGAGATCACCAGCGACGCCGGAGCACGTCACCGGCTGTCCTACGCGGAGACGATGGTCATCCCAGCGGCGGTCGGTCGCTACACCGTGCGCCGCCTCAGCACGCGACCCACGCGCGTGCTCAAGGCACTGGTCCGATGACGGGGACGCAGGTGCTGCCCGTCCTCGAGATCGGCGGCACGCACGTCACAGTCGCATGCGTCGACCTCGCCACTCGTGAGGTCGTCTCGGGCACCCTCGCACGACGGGACCTGGACGGGAAGGCGTCGGCGGAAGAGCTTGTCGGCACTGTGGTGGGTGCAAGCGCCCATCTGCGAGGGTCGGTCCGGCCACTGTGGGGTGTCGCGATCCCGGGGCCGTTCGACTACGAGCGCGGGATCGGCCACTTCCGAGGTGTCGGCAAGTTCGCTGCCCTGCGCGACGTCGATCTCGGGGCAGTGCTGCGACACCGGCTCACCTTCGGCCGCGGCATGGTCCACTTCGTCAACGACGCTCAGGCCTTCCTGATGGGGGAGTGGCTCGCCGGCGCGGCCAGCGGTCATCGACGGGCCGTCGGAGTCACCTTGGGAACAGGCGTGGGATCCGCGTTCCTCGTCGATGGCGCTGTGGTCGAGGAAGGCCCCGGCGTACCCCCGCAGGGTTACGTGTACCGGCTGCGCCTCGCGGGGCGTCCGTTGGAGGAGACGGTCTCGCGCCGCGCGATCTGTCGTCGTTACGCGGCCTTGCGGGGTGACTCCGGCCACCCCCCGACGATCGACCTGAAGGAGATCACTGAGTATGCACGTGCCGGCGACGAGCTTGCGGCCCTGGCTCTGCGCGAGCCCCTGGAGGCACTCGGGGAGATGCTGGCGTCCCGGGTGGCCGCCTTCGGGGCCAGTGTTCTGGTCGTCGGTGGCTCGGTTGCGCGTTCATGGGATGTCATAGGTCGACCGTTGAGGTCGGGGGCCGACCGGGCATCACCAGGTTCGGCCGATATCGCACCCGGTCGGCTGCTGGACGAGGCCGCCCTCCTGGGTGGGCATCGCACGCCGCCACCAAGGGCCGCTGAGCCGCTCGTCGGCGGTCAGAAGCCCGGGCCGTCTGACACCGGGATCGCCAGCCTCTCCGCATATTCCTCGTTCAGCTCATCCCATCCGTAGCTCTTCGCCTCTGCCCCACGGATAGGAGGGATGGGTTGGCCGTCGAGCAGGTGCTCGGCCACCACGAGGCACAGGTGCCACCCTGCCGCAACCTTGGGTACCCAGTCCCGGTCCTTGAGCGTGTGCCTCAGGGTCAGTCGCGTCCCGACGTCAGTAGGGGAGAGCTCCCAGGCCAACAGATCGGTTCCCAGCGTGTACTCCAGCAATGTCGGAGGCTCGCAGCGGATCACCGAAGTCGGCAGGTCCTCCGACGACTCACCGTCGATCATCGTCAGCACCGCATCGCCGATGCTGCCGAGGTCTCTGTCGGTGGTGTAGGGCGCCCATGCGCGAAGCTGCTCCGGTTCGGTCAGCGCCGCCCAGACCGTGTTCGGCGGATGTGCGAGATCTCGGACGAACACCAGTGTCCAGCCGTCCTCGGCGGCTCGGCACTCGACGTCCGCGAGGGGGCCGGGATGGAAGGCAGGTCTGTTCATTGCTACTCCTGGTTGTCGAGATGACGCTCGAGGGCGTCGAGGTGCCTGCTCCACAACCGTCGGTACGGCTGGAGCCATTCATCGAGGGCCCTCAGCGGAGACGCTTCGATGTGGTAGATGCGTTGCTGGGCCGACGTACGACAGGAGACGAAGCCGGTCTCGCGCAGCACCTTCAGGTGCTTGGACATCGTCGGCTGGCTGACCGTGAGTGCATCCACCAGCTCGCCAACGGTGGCGTCCGACGTTCGCAACACGTCGAGTATCCGCCGCCGAGTCGGTTCAGCGAGCACGCCGAACATGTCCGTGGTCACGGCATCCAATATGCCTTTAGGAGAATATGTCTGTCAAGGAATATTCGATGCGGAGGTCAGGGAGCGTCGGCGAAGTGGCACGCGCTCGGATGCCCCTGACCTCGGTCGACGAGCTGCGGCTCCTCCTCGGCACAGATGTCCTCGGCCTTCCAGCACCGGGTCCGGAACCGGCAGCCGGACGGCGGGTTCGCCGGGTTCGGCACGTCTCCGGTCAGCACGATGCGCTGCCCGTTGTCGGTGGCTGCCGGCTTCGGCACGGGTACGGCGGACAGCAGCGCCTGGGTGTAGGGATGACTGGGCCGCCGGAACACCTGTTCCTTGGTGCCGGTCTCGACGATCCTGCCGAGATACATCACCGCGACGCGGTCAGAGATATGACGCACCACCGTCAGGTCGTGTGCGACGAAGAGGTAGGCGATGCCGAAGTCGTCCTGGATCTTCTGCAGGAGGTTGATCACCTGCGCCTGGATGGAGACGTCGAGTGCTGAGACCGGTTCGTCGAGGACGAGGAGCTCCGGGTCGAGGGCGAGGGCACGGGCGATGCCGATCCGCTGCCGTTGTCCGCCGGAGAACTCGTGCGGGAACCGGGAGTCGTGCTCTGGCTTGAGGCCAACGGTCTCCATCAGCTCGGCGATCCGGTGGCGACCGCCGCGTTCGGCGTAGATGCCATGCGTGCGTAGTGGTTCGGCGATCAGCTCGCGAACCGTCATGCGCGGGTCGAGGGATGCGTACGGATCCTGGAACACGATCTGCATCTGCCGACGCAGAGCACGCAGTCTGTTGCGACTGTGTCCGGTGATGTCCTCGCCCTTGAACTCGATGGAGCCGCCGGTCGGTTCGAGCAGACGAAGCACTGTCCTGCCGAGGGTTGTCTTGCCGCAACCCGACTCGCCGACGATGCCGAGGGTCTCGCCTGCGGCCAGCTCAAGGCTGACACCATCCACGGCATGGACGACGCCGATCTTGCGGCGCAGCAGACCACTCGTGATCGGGAAGTGCTTGACCAGACCCTCCACCCGGAGGATCTGCTCACCTCTGGCCGCATCCTCGTCAACCGGAGCCTGGGTGTCCTGTTGTGTCACGTGATCTGCTCCGCACTGGCCAGCAGTCTCGCCGCATCGGTCGACAGCTCGTCCTTGAAGTGGCAGGCAGACGCGTGGCCGGAGCTGTCCACCGGCTCGAGGTCAGGCAGCGAGGACCGGCAGACCTCCCGGTCACGTGACAACGAGCAACGAGGATGGAACGGGCAGCCTGGTGGGACCTTGGCCATGTTCGGCGGGCTGCCGGGGATCGGCTTGAGCCACTTCTCGTTCGCCTCTGCCTGGGGAAGGCTGTTCATCAGCCCGAGCGTGTAGGGGTGCCGTGGCCGTTCGAAGATCGCCTGGACGTCGCCCGTCTCCACGACGTGCCCCGCATACATCACGACGACCCGGTGAGCCATCTCGGCGATGAGCCCGAGATCGTGGGTGATGAGGATGACGCTGGCGTGTGTCTCCTCCTGCGCCGTCTTGAGCACCTCGAGTATCTGCGCCTGGATGGTGACGTCGAGGGCGGTGGTCGGCTCGTCCGCGATCAGCAGCTTCGGCTCGTTCGCGATGGCCATGGCGATCATCGCCCGCTGCCGCATGCCGCCGGAGTACTCGTGCGGGTACTGCATGTACCGGCGGTCCGGCTGTGGGATACCGACCAGCTCGAGCAGCTCGATGGCCTTCTTTCGCAGGGTGGCGCCGCGCATCGCGGGGTGGTGCGCCTGGATCGCCTCGCCGACCTGCTCACCCACCTTGAAGACGGGGTCGAGACAGGTCATCGGGTCCTGCGGCACGAGCGCGATGTCGTTGCCGCGGATCGCCCGCAGCTCCCGCTGCGACAACCCGAGCAGATCTCGGCCCTGGAAGATGGCCTCACCGGACCGGGTCATCTGCTTCGTCTCGGCGACGAGTCTGAGGAGGGACATCACGGTCACGCTCTTCCCGGAGCCGGACTCACCGACCACTCCCAGCGTCTCGCCCTCGTGCACGTCGTAGCTCACCCTGTCGACCGCGCGCACGACGCCAGAATCGGTCCGGAAGGACACCGAAAGGTCCCGGACGGACAACAGTGGCTCAGCCACGGTTCCTCCTCGTCAGCCGCGTAGGTTCGGGTCGAGTGCGTCCCGCAGCCCGTCACCTGCGAGGTTGAAGCCCAGGACCACGAGGAAGATCGCGAGTCCGGGGAAGGTCGACGTATAGGCCGCATGGAAGATGTACTCACGGCCCTCTCCGAGCATCGTTCCCCACTCGGGGGTAGGTGGCTGGATGCCGAGACCGAGGAAGCCGAGTCCCGCGGCGATCAGGATCGTCAGGCCGATGTTCAGTGTCGCGTAGATGACGATGGGCGTCAGTGCGTTCCTCAGCAGATGGCGCCTGAGGATCGTCAGTCGGCTGGCGCCGAACGCCTCGGCGGCCGAGACGTAGACCTCCTCCCGCAACGAGAGCGCCAGGCCGCGTGCCAGTCTGATGAACTGCGGCACGACGCCGATGCCCGCGGCGATCACCACACTCCTCATCCCCACACCGATCACCGCGACCAGGGCCAGGGCGAGCAGGAACGGGTTGAACGACAGCATGACGTCCGCGACCCGCTGGATCACGAGGTCCATCCATCCCCCGAAGTACCCGGATATCAGTCCGAGCGGAACCCCGATGCCGGTTGCGATCGCGACGGCCAGTACACCGATCACCAGCGTGTACCGCCCGCCGAACATGATCCGGGCGAGGATGTCTCTGCCGAGACTGTCGGTGCCCAGCGGATGCGTCCACGACGGTGACGCCAACGCCGACTGCAAGGACTGTTTGGTGGGGTCGTAGGGAGTCAGCAGCGGGCCGAACACGGCCAGGAGGGCGAACACGAGCAGGATCACGATGCCGATGACCGCCGCCCGGTTTCGCGTCAGGGCCCGCAACGCGGCCACGGAGGGACGCGCGCCGGGGCGCACATCCGTCTCGTTCTCTGCTTCCAGGACCGTCTTAGTCATAGAGGTTCACCCGGGGGTCGACAACCGTGTAGAGCAGGTCCGTGATGATGTTGACGACGATGAACATCGCGGCGAACGTGAAGACGATTCCCTGCACCATCGGGAAGTCGCGCGCGTTGATCGAGTCGATGAGCAGTCGCCCCAGTCCGGGCCATGCGTAGACCGACTCGGTCAGGACAGCACCGCCGAGGAGCGACCCGAACTGCAGTCCGATCACCGTGAGGACGGGCACGAAGGCGTTGCGCAGCGCGTGCTTGTAGACAACCACCCGCTCCATCACCCCTTTGGCCCTGACGGTCCTGATGTAGTCGCGCCCGAGTACGTCGAGCATGTTCGACCGAGTCATTCGGGACACGATCGCCATGGAGAAGACCCCGAGCGTCAGGGACGGCAGGATGAGGCTGGAGAGGCTCTCGGCTCCCGACGACGGGAGGACCTGCAGCTTCACCGCGAAAACCACGATGAGCAGGATGCCGAGCCAGTACACCGGCATGGAGACACCCATCACGCCTACCGCCGACACCAGGCTGTCGATCCAGCTGTCCTTGTGTGTCGCCGCTACCGCGCCGAGGAGGATCCCTGCGACAACGCCGAA
>JBOHDD010000233.1:0-2152 GCA_050699155.1 Nocardioidaceae bacterium | reverse complement strand
ATGCCCAACACAGCGGACCTTGGTGAGGCGGCAGCCGATGTGGTGTCGGACGCGGTCCTTGCACGTGCGCGCGTGGTTGGCTGAGCGGTGGCCATACCTGACCCTTCCGTGAGGTCCACCGAGGTGGAGAGGGACTACCCCCGCGGCGTGCGTATTCCCGGCTCGGTCACTGTGCACACACGGACCACCACCTTGTGATGGTAAAGAATCGCCTCGAGGACCAGCTCGTCTGGTGATGTCCTCGTATGTGGCTTTCCGCCCCGCTGTTGCGGTTTGCTGCGAAGCTACGCCGCGCAAACCTAGGCGCGGATAATCGGATCATCGGGAGGATGGCGAGTCGACGAGGGGGTCGCCGATGCAGCTGATGCTGGCGGCCGAGAGGTTCACGGCGTACGGCGCCTCGCACCAGGCTGCGATGGTGTTGTTGGCCGTGGGCGCGGTCGCGCTCGTGTGGCTCGGCCGGTCGCACCGCGAGACCGACCGGGCCAGGTGGTTCAGCAGGGGGTTTGCGGTCGCGGTCGCGCTCTTCACCGTGCCGCTGCAGATCCTCTACTTCACACCGCAGTACTGGTCTCTCGAGCGGGCGCTTCCGCTGCAGCTGTGTGACCTTGCCTGGATGGTCGCGGCGTACGGACTCTGGACTCACCGTCGCTGGGCTGCCGCCCTCGCCTACTACTGGGGCCTGACCCTGACCACGCAGGCCGTGGTCACCCCTGACCTGGCGGCCGATTTCCCCGACCCGGTCTTCCTCCTGTACTGGGGCATGCACCTGCTGATCGTCTGGGCGGCCGTCTACCTGGTCTGGGGGCTCGGTCTCACACCGACGTGGCGTGGCTACCGCACGGCCGTGGTCACGACCGCGGTGTGGGCGGTGAGCGTCTTCTTCTTCAACCTGGCGACCGGCACCAACTACGGGTACCTGAACGCGAAACCCCCGAGCGTCTCGATCCTCGACCTGCTCGGTGACTGGCCGTGGTACATCCTGGCCGAGATCGCCATCATCGCGACCGTGTGGGCGCTGATCACGTGGCCATGGGTCAGGCTCGCCGCGCGTCAGCCGTCCGGCCGGTCGCATGCGGCGATGGGGCCTAGTGCTCCTCGAGGCCGGCCTGCTTCGCCGCGGCGTAGTCGTCGTTGACGAGCACGACCTGCCGACCGGGACGGTCCAGGAACGAGGCTGCGATCGACGCCCGGTAACCGGACCCGCAGTAGACCCAGACCTCACCCTCGGGGACCTCGTCGAGACGCCCGGGGAGGTCGTGGAGAGGGATGTGCTGAGAGTCGACGACACGGCCGAGGGCGCGTTCGTGGTCGCGGCGCATGTCCAGCACCTGCACGGGCCTGTCCTCTCGGACCCGTGCCAGGCCGGCGAAGTCGCTGACCGGGTACGAGCGGACGTCGCGGCCGTCGGCGAGCGACGGGATGTCGCCGGTGGCCATGGTGGCAAGCGAGTCGATGCCGATGCGCACCATCTCGCGCCGTGCCTGTGCGACCTGCTCGACGGTGTCTCCGACCAGCGCCAGCGGGCGGTCCCAGCGGTAGAGCCATCCCAGGTACGTGACGAAGCCGGTGGACAGCTCGAAGCTCAGGGAGCCGCCGATGTGCCCGGCTGCGAAGATGGAGCGGTCGCGAATGTCGACGACCCACTCACCGGCATCGATGCGGCGGCGCAGTCCCTTGCCGTCGGTCTGCTCGGGGAGCGAGAGGTCGACGGACTGCGGGCCGCGTTGGTTGATAGGGGCCATCCGTGCGTAGTAGGCGGGGTAGGCGTCGAGCCCCGCGAGCAGCTCGCCGACGTACTCCTGTTCGTCCATGGTGAGCGCAGGGTTGACACGGCGCTCCTGCGCGATCGTGGACTCGTCGCTCGTGACGGGCGTTGCCGAGCAGAAGCTGCCGAAACCGTGGGTGGGGAGCACTGTCGTCTCCGGCGGGAGCTCTCGCGCTAATCGTCGTACAGAGGAGAATTGGGCGTGGGCCAGCTCGTCGGTGTGTGCCGGACCCAGGAGGTCGGTGCGTCCGGTGGTGCCGTAGAGCATCGACCCACCGGTGAACACGGCATGTGTCCGGCTGTCGGCGTCGCCCAGGACGTAGCTGAGGTGATGGTGGGTGTGTCCGGGGGTGAGCAGGGCACGCACGCGCATCGCGCCGGCAG
>JBOHDD010000232.1:0-3409 GCA_050699155.1 Nocardioidaceae bacterium | reverse complement strand
GCAGGTCCACCGCGGCGGCGTTCTCGCGCAGGTAGCGCGACTTCTTCGTGCCGGGGATCGGTACGACGTGGTCCCCACGAGTGAGCGTCCAGGCGATCGCGACCTGGGCCGGGGTCGCGTCGTGCCGGCCCGCCACGGCCCGGACCACGTCGACGATCCGCTGGTTGGCGGCCATCGCGTCCGTGGCGAAACGCGGGTTGCGGGCGCGCATGTCCCCACCCTCGAAGTCGTCGCCGGTCACCGTGCCTGTCAGGAACCCCCTGCCCAGGGGGGAGAACGGCACGAAGGCGGCCTCGTTGCGAGCGCACCAGCCGACGATGTCGTCCGGCTCGCGGGTGCCGCCGGAGCCATCGGCCACGGGCGGGCCCTCCCCCAGCGCGCTGCGCGTCCACAGCGACAGCTCCGACTGGATCGCGGTCACCGGATGCTGCCGGTGAGCCGCGTCTGCCTGGTCGAGGCTGACCTCGGACAGCCCGAGGTGGCGGACCTTGCCCTGTTCGACGAGCTCGGCCAGCGCTCCCCATTGCTCGGACAGCGGCACCTGGGGGTCGACCCGGTGCAGGTAGTACAGGTCGATGGCATCGGTCGCCAGTCGCCGCAGGCTGGCCTCGACCGCACTCCGGATGTGCTCCGGCGACGCGTCGCGCCGCACTACCCCGGTGCGCTTGTCCTCGACGACGAGGCCAACCTTGGTGGCCAGGAACGCATCGTCGCGTCGTTCGTGCAGTGCCTCTCCGACCAGCTGCTCGTTGTGCCCGTCGCCGTACACGTCACTGGTGTCGACGAACCCGCACCCGAGGTCGAGGGCCTCACCGATGAGCGCCACGGACGAGGTGTCGTCCCGCTCGGCCGGGGTGTACGCCCAGCTCATCCCCATGCAGCCGAGGCCGATCGCCCCGACCTGATGACCCGTGTTGCCCAGTCGCCGCTGCCGCATCTGGCTCTCCTCCGCAATCGTGGTGGCCTGCGGCGAGCCTATGCCGTGTGCCCTCCGTCGAGCTCGACCGCCCAGTGCACGAAGGTCTGCTTCACCCGCATCCCCACATGTTCGTAGACGCCGAGGGCACCCGTTCGCGAGTCGGTCGCCAGCTCGGCCTTGGTGGCTCCGCGGGCGCGGGTGTCGGCGAACGCCCGCAGCAGAAGGGCGCGCGCGAGTCCCCGACCGCGGCGGTCCCTGCGCACCGCGAGCTCCTGGACCCAGCCGGTGTCCCCCGACGGGCTGACGAAGCACGCACCGACGACCTGTTCTCCACCATCCGGAAGTCGTTCGACGGCGAGCAGCAGCTGCCACGGCTCGAAGCCCGGGCGCCGCAGCACCGTGGCGGCCCAGTCGTCGTAGGAGACAGGGTCCCGGTCGGGCCACTCACCGAAGGCGTCCTCGATGACCTGGTAGGCGGCTTGCTCGTCCGGCCCCGGTACGCACGCCCGGATCACGGTGTCCGGCGGGAGCGCGGGTGCCTGGATCTCCGCCCCCGGCGGAAGCTCGAGGATCCAGCTCGTCCAGAGCTGCCGGTAGCCCTGCGACCGGAACAGCTCGATCACGTCGTCGAGACCTCCGGGGACGGTCTGCCCGACCAGGCTGCCGCCGTGCTCGCGGGCGACGCGCTGGGTCCAGCGCATCAGTGCGGTGCCGATGCCGTGCCGTCGCGACCGTGGGTGCACGTAGACCTCGGCGCGCCGTGCCTGGTAGACCTCCGCGTAGGCGACCAGGCGGCCGTCGACGTCGAGCACACCGATGCTCTGCGAGGCCAGGTCGAAGCTGGGGCGCTGCCAGCAGGACACGATGTCCTCGAGCTCGATCTGGACCTCCCCGATATCGTTCAGCTCGCAGACAGCCATCAGGTCGGTGACCTGCTGCGCGTCGTCGGGTGTCAGCGCGCGACAGGTGTACGGCGCGGGAACCAGGTCGGTGGTGGTGACCGGCTCCAGGCGCAGATAGGCCACCCGGTGTCCCACCCTCCGGTATCCGGCCTCAGTCCCGTCGATCTCGAACCCCATGTACCTGGCCATCACCCGAGCCGCCAGCGGGTGCCGCCTGGCGTACTCCACCATCGCCTCGCCCCCGTCCTCGGCCGACAGCGGTGTCGCCCGCACGACGGTCCGCCGGCGCGACACCCAGATGACGGCCTCCGGGTCTGCGCGCAGGTTGCGGTACCAGTCGGCGCCGGTCCCGAATCCCGACGCCACCGTGACCGCGCCGGTGCTGCGGTCACGGGTCACCACCTCGACGACGACCTGCCGCGGCCGACCGGAGCGACGCCCCCGGTGCTGGACCAGCACGAACCTGTGACCCAGCAGCCATCCCAGACGTGCCCGGTACAACAGGATCGGTGCCCGGAAGATCAGCCGCTTGAGACCGGTCGGGAGGGTGAGCCGCCGAGGCGCCGTCATGTCTCCCATCATCACCCGTGTGACAGGCTCGGGTGGTGCCGACCCTTGTCGTGCTCATGCCTACCAGACCCGGGATTGAGCGCTGATGGCCAGACTGCTCGTCGTTCACCACTCCCCTACGCGGGGAATGCGGACCCTGTTGGACTCTGTGCTCGCAGGCACCCAGGACGAGTCCATCACCGGCGTGGAGACCGTCGTACGCCCTGCCTTGGAAGCGACAGCCGACGACGTGCTCGAGTGTGACGGCTACCTGCTGGGTTCGACCGCGAACTTCGGCTACATGTCGGGCGCACTGAAGCACTTCTTCGACTCGACATTCCTGCAGATCGGTGGGTCCCTGTCCAGTACCGGCGAGGCCGACGACTCATCGGGCCAGACGGCGGGCCGCCCGTTCGGGTTGTACGTCCACGGACGCTACGACACCACCGGTGCCGTGCGGTCCGTGCTCGCGATCGTGGGAGCACTCGGCTGGAAGCAGGGGTACGACATCGTCGAGGTGATGGGCGACGTGGACGAGACGCACAAGGAGGCCGCCTACAACCTCGGGGGCACGCTCGCGGCCCTACTGACCGTCGACACCTGAGGGCCGCCGGGGACGGAGCCGCAGGCTCTGCACGACCTGCTGCACGATCCGTTCGGGTGACTCGGTGACATCGAGCGAGAGCCCGTGCTCGTCCTCCCCGAGGGGCTCGAGGGTGTCGAACTGCGACTTCAGCAGCGCCGGAGGCATGAAGTGCTGACGACGACCCATCCGCTCGAGCAGCACCCTCTGGTCACCGACGAGGTGCACGAAGAAGGTGTCCGCCGCCCCGCTGCGAAGCACGTCGCGGTAACGCCGGCGCAGCGCCGAACAGGTGACCACGGTCGAGGTCCCTTCGTCGTCACGCGCGCGTGTCCACTGCGCGAGCCGCCGCAGCCACGGCATGCGGTCCTCGTCGTCGAGCGGCGCACCGGCCGACATCTTGTCGATGTTCGCCTGCGGGTGGAAGTCGTCGCCCTCGGCGAACGTGTAGCCGAG
>JBOHDD010000231.1:0-6511 GCA_050699155.1 Nocardioidaceae bacterium | reverse complement strand
CCCCCGTGGCCAGGAACTCCGTGCGGGCGGCCACCATCGTCGCCGCGTCGGCGGTACCCGTGCGTGCGTCGCCGGGCAGCAGGCTGACGTAGCCCTGCCGGGCAACGTCGAAGCGGTGGCCCTGTGCGCAGCCGAGCACGCCCTCGCCGAGCTCGAGGTCGGTACCGCAGAGCGGGCAGCGGAGGTACGGCGCGACGTCGGCGAGCATAGGTCGATCATCGCGCGTGGCGTCGACGCGTTGCACCGTGGACGGCTGCCTTGACGACCGTGACAGTGATGCTGTCACAATGATCACCATGACCGCCGACGCCGCACCCCGCTCGGGGCCGTTGTCCGGCGTGCGTGTCGTGGAGCTCGCCGGCATCGGCCCAGGACCGTTCGCGGCGATGACGCTGGCCGATCTCGGTGCCGACGTGATCAGGATCGACCGGCCGGGTGGTGGGATGACCCTCGGGCCACCCGAGGCGGACCTGCTCAACCGTGGCCGGCCGAGCGTGGCTGTCGACCTCAAGCATCCCGACGGAGTGGCCACCGTCCTGCGTCTGGTCGGACGCGCGGACGCGCTCATCGAGGGGTTCCGCCCGGGCGTGGCCGAGAAACTCGGGCTCGGCCCCGACGCCTGCTGGAAGGTCAATCCCGCCCTGGTCTACGGTCGGATGACGGGCTGGGGCCAGGAGGGTCCGCTGGCGCGGTCGGCCGGGCACGACCTCGGCTACATCGCGACCACCGGAGTGCTGCACACGATCGGCCGTGCCGGAGGGCCTCCGCAGGTGCCGCTGAACCTGCTCGGTGACTTCGGCGGCGGAGCGATGTACCTCGTCACCGGCGTCCTCGCCGCCCTGGTCGAGGCCCGTGACAGCGGCGAGGGACAGGTGGTCGACGCGGCCATCGTCGACGGTGCCGCGCACCTGAGCACGATGATCGTCGGGCTGCAGGCAGCCGGGCTTTGGGGCGACGAGCGCGGCACCAACCTGCTCGACTCGGGAGCGCCGTACTACGACGTCTACGAGACCGCGGACGCCCGGCACATGGCCGTCGGCGCGCTCGAGCCCCAGTTCTACGACGTGTTCGTGGCGCACCTCGGCGTCGACGACCTGCCCGACCGTGACGACATCGTGCAGTGGCCGGAGCTGCGGAAGCGGATCGCGCAACGGTTCTCCGAGAAGACACAGGCCGAGTGGACGGAGATCTTCGACGGGACCGACGCCTGCGTCGCACCCGTGCTCACCTTCAGCGAGGCGGCGCGCAGTCCCCACCTGGCCGCGCGGAACACCTACGTCGAGCACCATGGTGTCGCCCAGCCGGCACCCGCTCCCCGTTTCTCCCGCACACCCGCGACCCTCGGCTCCCCGCCAGTAGCGGCAGGCCAGCAGTCACGGTCCGCCCTGCTGGCATGGGGCGTCGACGACGCCGACGAGCTGATCGAGTCCGGAGCCGTCCACCAGGGCTGACCCCCGCAGATACCCGCAACGACTCGGAGGAACACAGTGGAACGTCAGATCTTCACCCCGGACCACGACGCCTTCCGCGAGACCGTGCGCGCGTTCTGCGAGAAGGAGGTGGCTCCGCACCACGAGTCGTGGGAGGAGGCCGGGATCGTTCCGCGCGAGCTGTGGACCGCGGCCGGCGCCAAGGGACTCCTCGGGTTCGCGCTGCCCGAGGAGTACGGCGGAGGTGGCCAGCGCGACTTCCGGTTCAACGCCGTACTCGCCGAGGAGCTCACGCGCGTCCACGCCAGCGGTGTCGGGTTCACCGTGCACGTCGACATCAACGCCGGCTACCTGCTCGACTACGCCACCGCCGAGCAGAGGGCGCGCTGGCTGCCCGGCTTCTGCTCCGGGGAGTCGATCACCGCGATCGCGATGAGCGAGCCCGGCGCCGGGTCCGACCTGCAGGGCATCCGCACCACGGCACGCAAGGTCTCCGACGCCGACGGCGACGCCTACATCGTCAACGGGCAGAAGACCTTCATCTCCAACGGCATCAGCGCCGACCTCGTGATCGTCGTCGCCAAGACCGACCCGGACGCGGGGTACGAAGGCATCTCCCTGCTGGTGGTCGAGCGAGGGATGGACGGCTTCGAGCGGGGACGAAACCTGGACAAGATCGGGCTCAAGGCACAGGACACGGCGGAGCTCTTCTTCGACAACGTCCGTGTGCCCGCGTCGAACCTGCTCGGCGAAGAGGGACAGGGGTTCATCCACCTGATGGAGAAGCTGCCCCAGGAGCGGCTCTCGATCGCGGTAGTCGCCGCCGCCGCGTGCGAGAACGTCCTGCGCCTCACCCTCGACTACTGCAAGGAGCGTACGGCGTTCGGACGTCCGATCGGCTCGTTCCAGAACACCAGGTTCACCCTCGCCGAGCTGGCTACCGAGACGCAGATCGCCCGAGTCTTCGTCGACCGCTGCATCACCGAGCTGAACGCCGGCGCCCTCAGTGTCTCTGATGCGGCGATGGCGAAGTGGTGGACGACCGAGCTGCAGAAGAAGGTCGTCGACCAGTGTCTGCAGCTGCACGGTGGCTATGGGTACATGACCGAGTACCCGATCGCCAAGGCGTACCTCGACACGCGTGTCCAGACCATCTACGGCGGGACCACGGAGATCATGAAGGAGATCATCGGCCGCGGCCTCGGCGTCTGAGCGCCCCGGCCCCGTGGCCGGGTCACCGGCTGCTTGGCTCCGCCGACTAGCCTTGACTCTTTCACGTCAGGCGGTGGGGTCGGTAACGGATGGTGGCACGGGGGTGACGCGGCACATACAGGCACCGACGTCGGTGGCGGCGGCGCTGCTGGCACTGGCGCTGGTGCTGTCCGGGTGCGTCGCGGACAGTGACGCACCGACGGAGCCGCAGTCGCGACCGTCGGTGACCGGCCCGCCCGAGATCCACCTGGGGGACGTCTCGGTCGGCATCGATGCCCTGGACGAGCGGGCCGGGCTCTACGTGTGTGGCGGGCAGATCGTCGCCTCCGCCCCGTCCGGGGGGATCGCGGGTGACTCGTTCGTGGTCTTCGACCGCGAGACCGGCGAGGGCGAGATCACCGAGGTCGAGCTGCCGCGAGGCCTGACGCCCAACGCCCGCTGGCTGTTGTCCAGCGAGTGCGTGGAGTCGGGGGACCACCCCTACATCTCGGTCGCCTACCAGGAGATGCCGCTTGCCTTCGGCGACGAGGGTGTGCGAGCGGCGTACAACCTGGAGGGTGAACAGCTGTGGATGCGACAGGACCTCAACGAGCCGGCCACCGTCGTCGACGAGGTGCTGGTGATGGGGTCGGCACCGGAACAGCCCGAGACCGCGGTGGACCTCGAGACCGGCAGGACCCTGGCGACCTTCGACCCGTCTGTGCAGGCGCGCACGGTGGTCGCCACCAACCGCGTGGTGGTCCGCAGTCTCACCGGTCCGCCGGCGTTGACCACGCTGACGGGCAGGCGGGTCGCCATCCTCGACCAGGCCACCACGTACACCGCCGACGGCGGTCTGCTGTTCGGCATCACCCCGGCCGCCCTTCCGGACACCGAGTCACCCGCGGAGCCAGATGCTGCCGGCGGCGAGGGGCTCACCGACGCGAGCCCGTCGCCGTCACCGACACGCACGCCGGTCCCCGCGCCCGGGTCTGGGCTGTTCCGCGGCCGGGTGCAGGCCTACTCGCTGAAGAGCGGGGAGCCGGTCTGGCGGCTCGGCTTCGCCCCTGACCCCCTCGGCGTGCCGAGGGTCGAGCCGAAGTCGGGTCTCGTCGTCCTCGTCGACGTCAACGGTCTCGCGCGTGCGATCGACCGGCGTACCGGACGCCAGGAGTGGCGGGCGCCGACCGAGCTGGACAACCCGCGCGTCACCGCGGGAGGCGGTGTCGTCCTGTTCGACAAGCTCGACGACAACTTCCAGAAGGTCGTCGACGCCCGCACCGGCCTACCGCTGCCGGAGCCCGAGGAGCGGGTCATCGACCTGAGTGCGGCTGGCGCGCTGCAGATGGTGAACGGGGTGGCCACCGTGGTCTCGGTCCCCAGGCTGCGCAACCCGCCGACGACGCTCGAGGAGCCCACCGGCTGACCCGACCGGACGGTCAGTGGCGCGCCCGCCGCTGACGCACCGCCGTCCGCTTCGCCTCGTTGACCGCGTTCTCATAGGCCACCACGAGTCCCTGCACGGTCAGCGGCTTGAACGTCTCGACCAGGTTCTGCAGTTGCTCCGGGGACTCGCCGCTGTCACGGTAATGCGGCCAGACCTGGGTCCGGAACAGCTCGGTCAGCTCTTCGGCGATCGCCCGCCCGTGCTCGGTGAACACCCGCTGGGTTGCGTTCACCACCTCGCGGGGTAGCCCCACGTCGAGGATCCGCATCCCCAGAGCCAGGTGCGCCGGCGCCAGCCGGAACTCCTCGGGCTCGCCGGTCGACTCCACGATGCCCAGGGTGGCGAGCAGGTCGAGCTCGGGGTCGCTCAGGTCCCGGCCACAGCGGCGTGTCAGCTCCGCACGGTCCACGACCTCCGGCAGATCGGGCATCCACGGCGCCAGCAGGGTCCGGTGCAGCGCGATGTCCTGCGGCGTCGCGCCGTCCGGGATCCGCTCGAGGTAGCCCTCGATCGCGGTCAGGGTGAACCCGTGAGCCTGCAGCTCGCGGACCAGCTCCAGGCGGGCGACGTGGTCGGCGCCGTAGAACCCGTTCCGCCCGCGCCGCACCGGTGGGGGGATCAGCCCGCGACTGGCGTAGAACCGGACGGTGCGCACGCTCATGCCGACACGGTTCGCCAGGTCGTCGACCGAGAGGTACGACGACTCCGCGGCGCCGGCACCGCCGGCCGGGTGGTCGCCCTCGGACATGGCGCAGATCATAGGCCTCACTCCTTGACCATCGTGACAGCGATGGTGTCACAATCATTCGGTACCCCTGCGCCCGACGCTAGGAACCGGCATGAGTGCTCCTACCGAAGCTTTTGTGTATGACGCGATCCGCACGCCACGCGGGAGAGGCAAGAAGACCGGCTCGCTGCACGAGGCGAAGCCCGTGCAGCTGGTGGTCGGCCTGCTCGACGAGATGCGGCGGCGGTTCCCGGACCTGGACCCCGCCGCTGTCGACGACGTCGTGCTCGGCTGCGTCACCCCGATCGGCGACCAGGGATCCGACGTCGCCAAGACCGCAGCGATCGCCGCAGGTATGCCGGACACCACCGGTGGCGTGCAGCTCAACCGTTTCTGTGCGTCCGGTCTCGAGGCGGTCAACCAGGCTGCGCAGCGGGTTCGCTCCGGATGGGAGGAGCTGATCTTCGCCGGTGGCGTGGAGTCCATGTCGCGGGTCGCGATGGGCAGCGACGGCGGTGCCTGGGCGATGGACCCGGAGACGGCGTTCTCCACCGACTTCGTCCCGCAGGGCATCGGGGCGGACCTGATCGCCACGCTCGGCGGATGGAGCCGCGAGGACGTCGACGCCTATGCCGCCGAGTCGCAGGCACGGGCCGCCAAGGCCGAGGCCAACGGGTACTTCGCCCGCTCGCTGGTGCCGGTCAAGGATCGCAACGGGCTCACGATCCTCGACCACGACGAGTTCATCCGACCGGGTACGACGGTGGACTCGCTGTCGGGGCTGCAGCCCTCCTTCGCCGGCATCGGGGAGATGGGCGGCTTCGACGCGGTCGCGCTGGAGAAGTACCACTGGGTGGAGAAGATCAACCACGTGCACCATGCCGGCAACTCCTCGGGCATCGTGGACGGGGCCGCCCTGGTCGCCGTCGGCTCGGGTGGCGCGGGCGACCGGTTCGGCCTGACGCCGCGCGCACGCATCCTGTCCACCGCCGTGTCCGGTGCCGACCCCCTGATCATGCTGACCGGTCCTGCTCCGGCCGCACGCAAGGCGCTCGCGAAGGCGGGCATGGGTGTCGACGACATCGACCTGTACGAGATGAACGAGGCGTTCGCCGCCGTCGTACTCCGGTTCATGCAGGATCTCGACCTGCCGCACGAGAAGGTCAACGTCAACGGCGGGGCCATCGCGATGGGGCACCCGCTCGGAGCGACCGGCGCGATGATCCTCGGCACCCTCGTCGACGAGCTCGAACGCCGCGACCAGCGCTACGGGCTGGCGACGCTGTGCGTCGGCGGCGGCATGGGCGTGGCCACCGTCATCGAAAGACTTTGAGAGAGAGTGTCGATGCAGAACAGCCCTCAACAGACCGCTGCCGAGACGATCCGCTACGAGCGTGAGGACGACGGCGTGGTCGTGCTGACCCTGGACGACCCGGACGCCGGCGCGAACACCATGAACGAGCGCTACCTGCGCTCGATGGGAGAGACCGTCGACCGCCTCGAGCGCGAGCGTGACGGCGCCGATGGGGTCACCGGCGTGGTCATCACCAGCGCCAAGAAGACCTTCTTCGCCGGTGCCGACCTCACCCGGATGATCCAGACGACGCACGAGGACGCGTCGCGCGTCTTCGAGACCGCCGAGACGGTCAAAGCGCAGCTGCGCAGGCTCGAGCAGCTCGGCGTACCGGTCGTGGCCGCTCTCAACGGCGCTGCTCT
>JBOHDD010000230.1:0-4036 GCA_050699155.1 Nocardioidaceae bacterium | reverse complement strand
GCTCTGGGCAGCGGCTGCAGCAGCGTCGGTGCGATCTGCCGTGCCAGACCCCCGACCTCGCCGTAGAAGGATCGCCACGCCTCGTACTCCCGGTCGGAGCCCGTCAGCTCGCGGAACGAGGCCCGGGTCGCGGCGCCCTCGTCGCTCTCGACCAGCAGCCCGGTGTCCCGCCCCTCACGCTGCACAGGGGTGTACGACGCCGTCGACCGGGAACGCAGCTCGAGATCGAGGCCGAGATCGCTCACGATCCGTTCCGGGAGCAGGCTCACGAGGTACGAGTACCGCGACAGCCGGGCCTCGACGCCCGCGAACGGCTCCGCGCTGACCGCGGCGCCGCCAGTGTGGTCCAGCCGCTCCAGCAGCAGCGTGTCGAGACCCGCCCGAGCGAGGTACGTCGCGGCCACCAGGCCGTTGTGACCGCCGCCCACGACCACCGCGTCGTACCGCTCCGTCTCCTCGCTCATGCCGATGAGGCTAGCCGTAGGCATCCAGCTGGCCGTGAACGGTTCAGCGCGGAATATTGACCCTTCAACCAGCGTTATGGCACAACGGTTCCAAGGAGGTGGATCGCCATGCCCGCTGTCACCGTTGACGACCTCACCACGCTGCCCCGCATCGCGACCCCTAGCCCGACGGCGACCTACCGCCCGGTCGCGGGAGTGGTCACCGCGCCGCAGGGGCACGAGGGCGAGGGATTCCCGGTACGACGTGCGTTCGCCGGCGTCGACATGTCCCTGCTCGACCCGTTCATCCACATGGACCAGATGGGTGAGGTGGAGTACGCGCCGGGCGAGGCCAAGGGCACCGCGTGGCATCCGCATCGAGGCTTCGAGACCGTGACATACATGCTCGACGGGGTCTTCGACCACACCGACAACCACGGGGGTGGCGGCACCATCACCAACGGCGACACCCAGTGGATGACGGCCGGTGGTGGGATCCTGCACATCGAGAAGCCGCCGGAGTGGCTCGTGCAGAGCGGTGGTCTCTTCCACGGCATCCAGCTCTGGGTCAACCTCCCCCGCACCCAGAAGCTGACCATGCCGCGCTACCAGGATCTGCGTGGCGGTGACGTCACCATGCTGACCTCGCCCGACGCCGGCGCCCTGGTCCGGGTCATCGCCGGTGACGTGGCCGGACACGCCGGCCCCGGGTCGACGTACACGCCGATGGCGATGGTGCACGTGACGCTGGCCGCGACGGCCGGTCTCGAGCTGCCATGGCGGCCCGACTTCAACGCGCTGGTCTACGTGCTGTCGGGCAACGGCATGGTGGGCGCGGAGAAGCGACCGGTGACCACCGGTCAGCTCGCCGTCCTGGGCGCCGGTGACGTGGTCTCGGTGGGCGCGGCTGCCTCACAGGAGAGCCGGTCACCCTCGCTCGAGCTGTTGGTCCTCGGTGGGAGGCCGATCCGTGAGCCCGTCGCCTGGGCCGGCCCCTTCGTGATGAACACCAAGGCCGAGGTGCTCAAGGCGTTCGAGGACTTCCAGGGAGGACGGTTCGGCGAGATCCCGGCCGTGCACGGCGCACCCACCGAGGTCGTCGAGGGCTGAGCCCGGTCAGCGGGTGGTGCCGCCCGGCGGATCGCCGGGGTCAGGCGGGCGCGAGGCCTTCCGTCGGTGGTGACGGCGCCGCGACATGGTGCGTCCGAGAGCGGAGTGCAAATGCCGCGACCGCCGCCATCACGCCGTACGCGACCATCCACACGGCCATCACCAGCTCGAGCACCGCCAGCGACATGCCGGGCTGTGCGAGCACCACGATGCCTGCGGCGACGCTCAGCACCCCCATCAGCAGTCGCACCCAGCGGTCCGTGTGGTCGGCGCGGGAGATCGCGTTCACGATCTCGATGATGCCGGTGACCAGCCACCAGCTGCCGAGCAGCAGCCCGAGGACCAGCAGTGTCTGCAGAGGTGCCCGCAGGCACAGCAGTCCCACCAGGATGGAGAGCGCGCCGAGGACGCCGTACAGCGTGCGTGTGCCGGCGCCCGCCTCGTCCGAGGTGAACGCGGCAACGATCTGGAACACTCCGTTGACGAACAGTTGTACGGCGAAGATCACCGCCAGCGCGAGCAGCGTGGCGCCCGGCATGGCGAGTGCCAGAACGCCGAGTATGACCAGTGCGATCCCGAACGTAAGGACCCAGCCCCAGTTGGCCCCGAGCCTGCCCAGCCCGGCCTGCCAGGGGTCAGGGGACTCCGCGGCTCGACCCGAGAGGTCGGGTGCATCCGCATTCGTCATGATCGGCTCCCCTCTCGCGATGCCACTCTTCTGTGGCACGCACGGATCGGCCCGAGACGATGTCACCGTGCATTGTCGTCCCGCCTCGGGGGCTCCGCTAGGACGGAGAGCGGAATGCAGGTCGCCGGGCGGCCTATGGGGCCGGGTCGGCCGGTGCCTCGTCTGTCTGCGTGAGCCGGGCCAGGACGCTCTCGCTGATCGCCGTCATGGCGGCGACCTGGTCGTCGGTGAGGGAGTCGAAGACAAGCCGCCGTACGACATCCACGTGGGGCGGTGCGGCGGACTCGATGGCATGGCGACCGGTGGGAGTCAGTACGACGAAGGCACCCCGACCGTCCTCGTTGCACCCCTCGCGCGCGACGAGGCCGCGGCGTTCCATCCTGGCGACGTGATGCGAGACACGGCTCTTCTCCCACTGCAGGGCGCGGCCGAGCTCGAACGCGCGCACCCGCCCCTCGGGAACATCCGTCAGGTGCACCAGAACGGCGAAGTCGGGCAGCGAGAGCTCGGAGTCGGCCGCCATCTCCCGGCTCAGCCGCGCGTTGAGCTGCGCCTGCATCGCGAGATAGCCACGCCAAGCGCGCTGTTGGTCGGTGGTGAGCCATCGGGTTTCGGACACAGAACCAGCCTACCGGAATAGTTGACGCGTCATCTCTGTTATGCCATTGTAGTTGACGGGTCAACCGAAAGGGGTTGGCCGTCCAGACCCTCAGGAGATGATTTCCTTGACCACCGCACCCACCCTCAACGCTCTGTCCCAGCTGACCGGCGACTACACGCTCGACGCCAGCCACACCCGGATCGGGTTCGTCGCCCGGCACGCGATGGTGACCAAGGTGCGCGGGGCGTTCAACGAGCTCGAGGGCACCGTCCACATCGACGAGGACCTGAGCAGGTCCAGCGCCAGGCTCGCCATCGAGGTCGGCAGCATCGACACCCGCAACGCCGACCGCGACGGCCACCTGCGCACCAACGACTTCCTCGACGCGGACAACCACCCGAAGATCACCTTCGAGTCCACCAGCGTTCGCCAGCTCGACGAGACGACCGTCCAGGTCATCGGTGACCTGACGATCAAGGACGTGTCCAAGCCGGTGGCGATCGACTTCGAGTACCAGGGCTTTGCGACCGACCCGTTCGGCAACCAGCGCGTCGGTTTCGAGGGCGCTGTCACCGTCAACCGCAAGGACTGGGGCATCACCTGGAACGCCGCACTGGAGACCGGTGGCGTACTGGTCGGCGACAAGGTCACGCTCGAGTTCGAGGTGTCCGCGATCAAGAACGCCTGACGCGGTCGTCGAGACCCAGGCAACTCACCTTCACAACAGTGCTGAAGGTGAGTTGTGCTGGTTTCGGGGCGAAAAACGACGTCCCGAGCCACCTGTCACGGTGTCTCGGGACATCTCACAGGGTGAGTGACGGGATTCGAACCCGCGGCCACCTGGACCACAACCAGGTGCTCTACCAGCTGAGCTACACCCACCATGCGGCGCTGCGTCGCGCGGCGCAAAAGAGTGTAACGGCTGGCGGCTCCGCCGGATAAATCGGCTACGCACCCGCATTGAGGGATCCGCCGTACTCCTCCGCCAGCAGCCTCGCGGCATTCGAGTCGGGGCCGGGCGCAGGCACGAACACCGCCGCGCGGTAGTAGCGCAGCTCCTCGATGCTCTCCCTGATGTCGGCGAGAGCACGGTGGTTGCCGTTCTTCGGGGGGCTGGCGAAGTAGACCCGCGGGTACCACCGGCGGACCAGCTCCTTGATCGAGGAGACGTCGACGATCCGGTAGTGCAGGGCG
>JBOHDD010000229.1:0-4359 GCA_050699155.1 Nocardioidaceae bacterium | reverse complement strand
TCCCAGTACACGTCGAGGTAGACGCGTCCCCTGGACCCGGCGCGCACCGCCTGCCGGTCGGGCCTAGGCAGCCCGTGCTTCCGGCACAGCGCCGCGAAGTCGAGCTCCCCGAGCGCCTGGGCGCCGTCCGTCACATCGAGCAGGATCGTGCTGATGAACGAGCGGCGCTTGTCCCGGCGCACGCGCAGCAGCTCCCTGCGGATGGCGGCTCCGGTCGCCAGACGCTGCTGGACGGCCATCACGACGATCAGTGCTGCCTGCCGGTCGGACCTGGCCCACAGCGCACCACGCACCGCGGCGACCGCCGGCCGTGTCCGGAGGATCCCCGCGCCGACCAGGTCCTCCGGTCTGCGACGGCGAGTCTCGTGCAACCGAACACCAGGGAGGCGCATCCGGATGGGCGCCGTGCGACGTCGAGACATGGATGTCTGCCTCGTCGAAGCCCTTCATGCCGCCCGCGATCAGTGACGTCACACCGTCGAGCGCCGCGTCGCACCCGACCTCGAAGAGCGCCGAGCGCCACCGGGCGCGCTGGTCGAGGGGTGCTGCATGCACCGCGACGGTCTGGTTGCCGTGCGTGCGCCAGCGCTTCGCCCTGGTCTCGGTGCGCACATGCGCCTTGGTCAGGCCGAGCGCTCGCAGCTGCTTGCGCGAGACGACGCCGTCCTGGTCCGCGGCGACCTCCTCGGCAGTGCCCACGAGCCATCGCCGACGCTGCGTCGCGGTCTCGGACGGTGTTGTCGTACCCACCGCCAGAGGGTCCCGCAAATCGACCTGTTCGCGCCGACATCCCTGTGGACAACACACAACGGCGGGGAAGGGGGTCACATGTGACCCCCTTCCCCGCCGTTGGGGCGATCTGACGCCCTTCCCCGACGTTAGGCGGTCTCGACGGCGCTCAGAGCGGGCACCGGCCCGCGACGCAGGACGGCACGCCAGCGACCACGGTGGTACCTCGCCGGTGCGGTCTGGTCCACGAAGTCGGTGAGGATCTCGACGAACCGCGCCGGGTAGTCCTTGTGCGGGAAGTGACCAGCGTCCTCGACGACCTCCACCCGGGCGCCCGGCGCACACTCGCCCACGACGTCTGCGTGCCCCACCGGGATGATCGCGTCGTCGCTGCCCCAGACCACACACATCGGCATGTGCTCGGTGAGGTAGGCACGGTCGGTCATCGTGACGATCTGACCGCGCCAGTCGATCACCCCGCGTACGACGTGACGGAACGCGGCACGCATCGCAGGGTCGGCCAGCTGCTCGTAGATGTCACCCAGCTCGCCCGCGTCACGCAGTCGCGAACACCCGGTCCTCGACAACACATCCAGGGCCGTGCGGCCTACCCGGCGTACCGGCTTGACCGCCAGCGCACCCATCACCAGCGAAGCGCCGGGCAGCGTGATCGCCCGCAGCAGTGCCGACACCTCGGGACCCATCCCACCCGGTGCGATCAGGCAGAGACGCTCGGTGCGCTCGGGGAACTGGTAGGCGAACTGCATCGCCACCCCGCCGCCGAGGCTGTGCCCCACAACCGTGGCCTTGTCGATGCCGAGCACCGTCAGCAGGTCACGCATCCCGTTCGCGTACCCACCGACGCTGTAGTCCGCCCGCGGCTTCGCCGAGCGACCGTGACCCAGCAGGTCTGGAGCGACGACGGTAAAGCGCTGGCTCAGCTGCGACAACACCGGCAGCCAGGTGCGGTGGTCGCAGCCGAGACCGTGCAGCAACAGCAGCGCCGGCCCGCTGCCGACCTTGACGAACGCGCGCTCGTGACCGTGTACGACCACGGTCTGCAGCTCGCATGTGCTGTTGGTCACGGTGCTGATGCTACCCACTGGTAGCGCCGTTCATCCCCCGATCGGCAACCTCGTGTCCAACTCGTTGTCGCTAGGCCAGCAGCGCGTCGACGGGCCGGGTGTTGAGCACGCGCGCGGGGTCGAGGCCGATCTCCACCGCGCGGGCGCAGCCGTAGTCCAGGAAGTCGAGCTGACCTGGCGCGTGCGCATCGGTGTCGATGGAGAAGACGCAGCCGATCTCCTCGGCCAGCCGGATCAGCCGCGTCGGCGGGTCACGGCGCTCGGGGCGGGAGTTGATCTCGACCGCGACATCGAACTGGCGGCAGGCCTCGAACACCACCTCCGCGTCGAACTGCGACTCGGGCCTGGTCCCTCGCCCACCTGTGATCAGCCGGCCAGTGCAGTGACCGAGCACGTCGACGTGCGGGTTGGCGACCGCGGCCACCATCCGGCGGGTCATCTCCTCACTCGGCATCCTCAGTTTGGAGTGCACCGACGCCACCACCACGTCGAGACCGGCCAGCAGGCGCTTCTCCTGGTCCAGCGAACCGTCCTCGAGGATGTCGACCTCGATCCCGGTGAGGATCCGGAACGGCGACAGCTCCTCGTTGAGCCCGGCCACGACGTCGAGCTGCTGCCGCAGCCGTTCCGCGGACAGGCCGTTGGCGACCGTCAGCCGCGGCGAATGGTCGGTCAGCACGACGTACTCATGACCGGCGGCGCGAGCGGCCTCGGCCATCTCCCGGATCGGGCTGCCCCCGTCGGACCAGTCCGAGTGGGTGTGCAGGTCTCCGCGCAGCAGCCGGCGCATCGCGTCACCTCCCTCGGCGAGCCGTTCCGGTGACGCGTCCTGCACCTTCAGCAGATACGACGGGACCGCACCCGCGAGCGCCTCGTGGACCACCTGCGACGTCGTCTTGCCGAGGTTGGGCAGCTCGGCCAGGCTGCCTTCACGTGCACGACGGCGTACCTCCTCGGGGTCGACTGTCTCGAGGGTCCACGCGGCACGCCGGAAGGCCCGCACCCGGTGCGTCGGCGCAAGCTCACGCTCGAGCAGGAACGCGATCTGCTTGAGCGCGGCGACTGGGTCCATGCAGGCATCTTGCTGCCACACGTCGCCGAGCGCCAACACCGGCTACGCTCCGGGTGTGGCCTCTCGTGATGGTGCCAGGACCAGCGTCGTACGCCGACTCGAGAAGTCGGTGGGCCACGTCAGCCAGACCGCGCTGACCCGGATGGACCACGAGCTGCCGTGGTTCCGGCAGCTGAGCGCCGAGGACCGCTCCTGGATCGGGCTGATCGTGCAGGCCGGTGTGAAGGCGTTCATCACGTGGTTCCGCGACCCCAGTCACCCCAACGCGATCACCGCCGACGTGTTCGGCACCGCACCGCAGGCACTGACCCGGGTCATCACCCTGCAGCAGACCGTGGAGATGGTGCGCACCTCCATCGACGTCGTGGAGGAGGAGCTCGAGGCCATCGTGGAGCCCGACGACGTCCGGGCGGTGCGCGAGGGCATCACCCGGTACGCACGGGAGGTGGCGTTCAGCGCGGCCGAGGTCTACGCGCGCGCCGCCGAGATGCGCGGGGCATGGGACGCGCGGCTCGAGGCGCTGGTGGTCGACTCGGTGTTGCGCGGTGAGGCCGACGAGGCGGTCCGCTCGCGCGCCGCCGCCCTCGGCTGGAGCGCGGACAGCCGGGTCGTCGTCGTGCTCGGGCGCACCCCGAGTCCCGAGGAGACCCCGCGCGGAGGCGACTCGCCGGTGGACGCGATCCGCCGTCGTGCCCGCCAGCACCACCTCGACTCGCTCTGCGCAGTGCAGGGCGACCGTCTGGTCGTGGTCCTCGGTGGTGTGGACGATCCCGACAAGGCAGCCGGGGTGCTTGCCGAGTACTTCGGGCCCGGCCCGATCGTGGTCGGGCCGATCGTGCCCGACCTGCTGGTGGCCAACGTCTCTGCGCGGTCGGCGGTCGCGGGGCTGCGGGCCGCAAAGGGTTGGCCGGACGCGCCTCGGCCGGTGGCCAGCGACGACCTGCTGCCAGAGCGCGCACTCGCCGGTGACGGACACGCCAGGCGCCGTCTGGTCACGGAGGTCTTCACCCCGTTGACGACTGCGGGCTCCGCGGTGCTGGAGACCGTGGCCGCGTTCCTGGAGTCCGGTGGCTCGATCGAGGCCACTGCGCGGCAGCTGTTCGTGCACCCCAACACGGTCCGCTACCGGCTGCGCCGGGCAGCCGACGCCACGGGCCTCAGTGCGACCGACCTGCGCGACGCCTACACGTTGCGGTTGGCACTCACGCTCGGACGACTGATGTCCAGCGACACTGCCCAGCAACCTGGTTTGTAGAGTTGCCACAACAACACGTGGCAGATTTCGTCTCTGTTCGTGGCGCGGTATCCGGTCTCGACAAGGCATCGTGTACGTGTGCTAGTCGTCGTCGCGCCCGGCCAGGGCGCTCAGAGCCCGGGGTTCCTCGCGCCATGGCTGGAGGACGAGGTCTTCTCCGACCGGCTGCACTGGCTGTCTGCCGTGTCCAGCCTGGACCTCGCCCACTACGGGACCGA
>JBOHDD010000228.1:0-2961 GCA_050699155.1 Nocardioidaceae bacterium | reverse complement strand
GCCCGGTCCATGACCGGGCGGGGCCTCTCGCGCTTGCCGCTGGTCCTAGCTCACTCCTCGCCGCCGGTGAGCTTCTGCCGCAGTGCCTGCAGGGCCTCGTCGGAGGCGAGCGAACCCGCCTCGTCCTCCTCCTTCGGCGCCGGAGGCTGCTCCGAGGAGTACGACGAAGCCTCGCCGGCCTCGACGTCGGCCTTCTTGGCCTCCTCGATCTGCTTGCGGTGCGCCTCCCAGCGGGTGTGCGCCTCGGCGTACTGCTGCTCCCACACAGCGCGCTGCTCGTCGTACCCCTCGAGCCACTCCCCCGTCTCGGGGTCGAAGCCCTCGGGATAGATGTAGTTGCCCTGGTCGTCGTACGACGCCGACATGCCGTACATGAGCGGGTCGAAGTGCTCGTCGTCACTCACCGCGGTCTCGTTGGCCTGCTTCAGCGACAGCGAGATACGACGGCGCTCGAGGTCGATGTCGATGATCTTCACCATCACGTCGTCGTTGACCTGGACGACCTGCTCGGGGATCTCGACATGGCGCTCGGCCAGCTCGGAGATGTGCACCAGACCCTCGATGCCCTCCTCGACGCGGACGAACGAACCGAACGGCACCAGCTTGGTGACCTTGCCCGGCACGATCTGACCGATCTGGTGGGTGCGGGCGAAGTGCTGCCACGGGTCTTCCTGGGTCGCCTTCAGCGACAGCGAGACCCGCTCGCGGTCCATGTCGACGTCGAGCACCTCGACCGTGACCTCGGTGCCGACCTCGACGACCTCGCTCGGGTGGTCGATGTGCTTCCAGGACAGCTCGGAGACGTGCACCAGGCCGTCGACACCGCCGAGGTCCACGAACGCACCGAAGTTGACGATGCTGGACACGACACCCTTGCGGATCTGGCCCTTCTGCAGCTGGGTGAGGAAGTTCTGCCGGACCTCGCTCTGGGTCTGCTCGAGCCAGGCGCGGCGCGACAGCACCACGTTGTTGCGGTTCTTGTCGAGCTCGATGATCTTCGCCTCGAGCTCCTTGCCGACGTACGGCTGGAGGTCGCGAACGCGACGCATCTCGACCAGCGACGCAGGCAGGAAGCCGCGCAGTCCGATGTCGAGGATCAGGCCGCCCTTGACCACCTCGATCACGGTGCCGGTGACGACACCCTCCTCGTCCTTGATCGTCTCGATCGTGCCCCAGGCGCGCTCGTACTGTGCGCGCTTCTTGGAGAGGATCAGCCGGCCTTCCTTGTCCTCCTTCTGGAGGACGAGGGCCTCGACCTTGTCACCGACGGACACCACCTCATGGGGGTCGACGTCGTGCTTGATCGAGAGCTCGCGGGAGGGGATGACGCCCTCCGTCTTGTAGCCGATGTCGAGCAGGACCTCGTCTCTGTCGACCTTGACGATGGTGCCATCGACGATGTCACCGTCGTTGAAGTACTTGATGGTCTGGTCGATCGCGGCGAGGAATTCCTCCTCCGACCCGATGTCGTTGACCGCTACCTGCGGGGTCTCCTGGATCGCCGTAGGAGGTGCCTCTGTGCTGCTCGTCATGTAGTAGGTGCTCCGATGGATGGCTGGGGCGTCGTGCGTGCGCGCGTGAGGACCTTTGGATCGCGGTTTGCCGAGATGGCGGCTAATGCGAGCACGAGCCTGCTCCGGTCCGAGGTCGTACAGGCCCACAGCGCATCCTTAGTCTACGGGCCGCGCGCAATACGGTGCAACGCGGGCACTGTCAAGCCCGTGGCACCACACAGAACGGTAGACCGGCCGGGTCCTGTAGGACAGACCACGGATGGGTGGTGTCGAGGCAACGGCCGCCCAGGGCCTCGATCCGTCGCGTCTCCGCGGCCATGTCGTCGGTGCCGAGGTCGAGGTGTGCGCGGGTGGTCGTTGCCGGGTCGTAGGACTCGAGCCGTTGCAGCAGCAGGTTCAGCGGCGCGTCGTCCGGGCAGTCCAGCCTGGCGAACTCGCGATGGCGTACCCCCGCGGTCAAGGGCCATCCGGTGAGTCGTTGCCAGAACGTCTCCTCGACGTCGTACCCGCCCGCCGGTACGTCGAGGCAGGCGTGCAGCAGCCGGGTACGGTGCCCGTCCGGCCAGATCGTCGCGGCCGGCCTGCGGTGTCGTCCCGGCTCACGGCAGAGGCAGAACGGCAGACCGCCGGGAGACGTCATCACCTGCCACCACGGCGTCCGCAGGCCCGTCTGCGCCCCCATCTCGCGTACTTCGTCGCGGGCTGCGTCGAGGTCGGCGACCACCACGTCGACGTGGACCCGGGACGGACCGCCGATCTCCTGCACGTGCACGTAGGGGTCGCCCTCGGGCGGGACCAGGCTGACGAACTCCGGGTGCTCGGCCCACGGCTCGCCCACCGGCCACCCGAGGACCGCCGACCAGAAGGCGCGGGTCGCAGTCGCCGCCGAGGCGGGTACGTCGACGAACACGTGCATCCAGCCGAGACGGCCGACTTCGGCATCCATGGGAGGCTCATTCTCACACCCGGCGCGCTGGTATGCCTACGCTGCGCCTGTGGGCGACAACCCGACGTACCGTGCCGTGTCGGCTACGGAGACGCTGCGGGCGAACCGGCGCGACTGGGACCGCACCGCCGACGAGTACCAGGCCGAGCACGGCGAGTTCCTGCGCGATGTCGGCTTCATCTGGTCACCCGAGGGCCTCGACGAGTCCGAGGTGGGGTTGCTCGGCGACGTGCGCGGCCGGCGGGTGCTGGAGGTGGGATGCGGCGCCGGGCAGTGCGCGCGATGGCTCCGCAGCCGCGGTGCCGCCGTGGTCGGACTCGACCTGTCCCTTCGGCAGCTGCAGCACAGCCGGCGCATCGACGGCACCACCGGAGTCGAGGTGCCGTGCGTGTGCGCGACGGCGACGAGGATCCCGTTGGCGGCGGCGACCTTCGACCTGGCCTGCTCGGCGTTCGGTGCGCTGCCGTTCGTGGCCGACGTCGACGTGGCGATGCTGGAGGT
>JBOHDD010000227.1:0-3470 GCA_050699155.1 Nocardioidaceae bacterium | reverse complement strand
TGGGAGGCCACGGACGCGTTGCGGATGGTCGCCGAGACCGGCTGTGCCGGTGTCGTGGTCGGGCGTGGCTGCCTGGGTCGCCCGTGGCTCTTCCGCGACCTGGCGGCCGCCTTCGCGGGTGAGCCGGACGTCGCCCTGCCGACACTGGGTGAGGTCGCCCGGGTGATGCGGAGGCACTGTGAGCTGCTGGTGGACCTGATGGGGGAGGACCGGGGCTGTAAGGAGTTCCGCAAGCACGTCGCGTGGTACCTCAAGGGCTTCCGTGCGGGCGGCGAGGTTCGCAGGTCGTTGGGCCTGGTGTCCTCGTTGGACGCACTCGACGGCATGCTGGCCCGCCTCGACCCGGACGAGGCCTACCCCGTGGGCGAGCTGGGTGCGCCACGCGGGCGGCAGGGAACTCCCAAGCGGGTGGCGTTGCCGGAAGGCTGGCTGGACGACCGCGACGGCGTCGCGATCGACCCCGCTGCCGAGTGCGGCATCTCCGGAGGCTGAGGCGGGGTATCGTCCCGAGCACGACAGTCGGTCCGCGAGCCACAGGGGTGTTCGAGATGCCGCAGTACGTCTTCGACTTCGCCGAGGGCAGCAAGGACATGAAGGACCAGCTCGGCGGCAAGGGAGCCAACCTCGCCGAGATGACCAACCTGGGGCTCCCGGTGCCACCCGGGTTCGTGATCAGCACCGAGGCCTGCCGGGGCTACCTCGAGGACGGCGCCATGCCGGGTGGGCTGGACGAGGAGATCTCGCAGCACCTGTCCTCACTCGAGCACACGATGGGCAAGCGACTGGGTGACCCCGAGGATCCGCTGCTGGTCTCCGTCCGCAGCGGGGCGAGGTTCTCCATGCCGGGCATGATGGAGACGGTGCTCAACGTCGGGCTGAACGACAAGTCCGTGCACGGGCTTGCGCAGCAGGCCGACAGCGAGCGGTTCGCGTGGGACTCCTACCGGCGGCTGATCCAGATGTTCGGCAGCACCGTGCTGGGGATCGAGGACGAGCCCTTCGAGTCGGCGATCGATGACCGCAAACGCACCAGGGGTACGCCGGACGACCTGGACCTCACATCAGACGATCTGCGGGACCTCGTCGACACGTTCAAGGGGATCGTCTCGGACCGGACGGACCAGGAGTTCCCCCAGGAACCCCGTCAGCAGATGGACCAGGCGATCGCCGCGGTGTTCTCCTCCTGGAACGCCGAGCGGGCGGTGCTGTACCGGCGCCAGGAGCGGATACCCGCCGACCTCGGCACCGCGGTCAGCATCTGCACGATGGTGTTCGGCAACCTCGGCATGGACTCCGGCACCGGAGTCGCGTTCACGCGTGACCCCGGCTCGGGCGCCCAGGGCATCTACGGCGACTACCTGCAGAACGCGCAGGGCGAGGACGTGGTATCGGGCATCCGCAACACCAGGCCGCTGAGCGACCTCGAGCAGGTCGACAAGAGGTCCTACGACGAGCTCCTGGACATCATGGCCAGGCTGGAGCGGCACTACCTCGACCTGTGCGACATCGAGTTCACGATCGAGCGCGGCAAGCTCTGGATGCTGCAGACCCGTGTCGGCAAGCGCACCGCCGCGGCGGCGTTCGTGGTCGCGACCCAGCTCCTCGACGAGGGCCTCATCGACGCCGACGAGGCTCTTCGGCGGGTGTCCGGCGGACAGCTGGCGCAGCTGATGTTCCCCTGGTTCGTAGAGGACCCCGACCGGTCGGCCGCCACCAGGGGCATCGCTGCCTCACCGGGTGCGGCCTCCGGTGAGGTGGTGTTCGACTCGGCGCGGGCGGTGGAGTGGGGAGACGAGGGTCGCCAGGTCATCCTGGTACGCCGGGAGACCAACCCCGACGACCTGGCGGGGATGATCGCCGCCAGAGGCGTGCTCACCAGCCGTGGCGGCAAGACGTCACACGCTGCCGTGGTCGCACGCGGGATGGGCAAGACCTGCGTCTGCGGTGCGGAGGAGCTCGAGGTCGACGTCGCCGGGAGGAGGCTCCGGGGCCCGGGCGGTCTCGAGCTGGGGGAGGGCGACACCATCTCCATCGACGGGACGACCGGTGAGGTCTTCGCCGGGGAGGTCCCGGTCGAGCCGTCACCGGTCACGCACTACTTCGAGGGAGAGCTCGCAGCCTCGGACGAGGAGGCCGATGAGCTGGTCCGCGCGGTCGACCGGATCATGACCCACGCCGACGAGCGGCGTCGACTGCACGTCCGCACGAACGCTGACACCGCCGAGGACAGCGCCCGCGCCCGGAGGTTCGGCGCCGAGGGCACCGGTCTCTGCCGTACCGAGCACATGTTCCTGGGCGAACGTCGACAGCACGTCGAGCAGCTGATCCTGGCCGAGTCAGACGAGGAGAAGCAGTCCGCGCTGGACGCACTCGCCGGGGACCAGCGCACCGACTTCGAGCAGATCATGTCGGCGATGGACGGCCTGCCGGTCACCATCCGCCTGCTCGACCCCCCGCTGCACGAGTTCCTCCCCGACATGACCGACCTGGCGGTCGAGGTCGCCCTGGCCAGGGAGCGCGGCCAGGACGCCGACCGCGCGTCCACACTGCTGGAGGCGGTACACCGGCTGCACGAGCAGAACCCGATGCTCGGGCTGCGCGGCGTACGCCTCGGTCTGATCGTCGACGGGCTGTTCGGGATGCAGGTGAAGGCGATCGCCGATGCCTGCGTCGCGCTGAAGCGTCGAGGCAAGGACCCCCGGCCGGAGGTGATGGTGCCCCTGGTGGCAACGGTCCAGGAGCTCGAGCTCGCTCGCGAGGAGGTGGCGCGGGTCCTCAACGCGGTCTCGGACGAGACCGGCGTCGACGTGCACTGCACCATCGGCACGATGATCGAGCTGCCGCGGGCCGCCATCACCGCCGGCCAGATCGCCGAGGCCGCCGACTTCTTCTCCTTCGGCACCAACGACCTCACCCAGATGACGTGGGGCTTCTCGCGCGACGACGTGGAGGCGTCGTTCTTCAGCACCTACCTGGAGAAGGGCATCTTCGGGGTGTCGCCCTTCGAGACCCTCGACGTCGACGGCGTGGGCAAGCTCGTCACCAAGGCCGTCGAGGACGGGCGGAGCTCGAGGCCGGACCTGCACCTCGGCGTCTGCGGTGAGCACGGTGGTGACCCCGACTCGATCCACTTCTTCGACGAGGTCGGCCTCGACTACGTGTCCTGCTCGCCGTTCCGGGTGCCGGTGGCGCGGCTCGAGTCCGGACGCTCCGCGGCGGGGGACAGCTCCGACACGCGCTGAGCCCCGGAAGCGCGGGCCCGACGGCTCAGTGGGCGTGCTGCGGCTGGTGACCCCGTGGCCCGACGGGCTCGTGGGCCAGGCGGCCCGCGACCCAGAACGCGGCACCCGCCAGCAGGAGCGGCAGCACGACGACACCCGACGAGCCGCCGAGCATGGCTCCGGCGCCGGGACCGCCGTCGCCCCCTCTGACCATGAAGCCGAGCGCCGTGCCGACGAGCTGAGTCAGGG
>JBOHDD010000226.1:0-6803 GCA_050699155.1 Nocardioidaceae bacterium | reverse complement strand
GGACAAAACCGCGGAGGCGATCGACGACGAGGGCTGGATGCACACCGGCGACCTCGCGGTGATGGGCGAGGACGGTTACGCCAACATCGTCGGCCGCATCAAGGACATGGTCATCCGTGGCTGGGAGAACATCTACCCGCGTGAGATCGAGGAGTTCCTCTACACCCACCCGGACATCAGCGACGTGCAGGTGATCGGCGTACCCGACGAGAGGTACGGCGAGGAGCTTTGCGCCTGGGTGAGCATGCGCGAGGGTGCCGATCCACTGACGGCGGAGACGGTGCGCGAGTTCGCGAGCGGCAAGCTGGCGCACTACAAGATCCCGCGCTACGTGCTGGTCGTCGACGAGTTCCCGATGACCGTCACCGGGAAGGTGCGCAAGGTGGAGATGCGCGAGAAGTCCGTCGCAATGCTCGGCCTGTCCGCGGCCGCCTCGGTCAAGAACGCGTGACACGGTCGCCTGACCACCGGACGTGAGGCACGTCGTAGGCTGAGCCGATGGCGACCGATCCGGCAGACCTCGTGGTGGGGTTCGACCTCGACATGACGCTGCTCGACTCCAGGGCCGGGATCCGTGCGACCTACGAACGGCTGGCCGAGGAGACCGGTTCGCGGATCGACCCCGACGTCGCGGCGGCGCGTCTGGGTCCGCCGGTGGAGGAGGAGCTGAGCCGCTGGCTGCCCGCAGAGCAGGTTGCTGCCGCAGCCGACCGGTTCCGCGCGCTCTACCCGGAGTACGCCATCGAACCGGCGACGCCGATGACGGGTGCGGTGGACTCGCTGCAGGCGGTGCGGGCTCATCGCGGCCGCACTCTGGTGGTCACGGGCAAGCACGAGCCGAACGCCGCGTTGCACCTGCGTGCGCTCGGCCTCGACGTCGACGAGGTCGTCGGCGGGCTGTGGGGCACGGCCAAGGGAGCCGCGCTGCGTGAGCACGGTGCCGTCGTCTACGTCGGCGACCACGTGCTCGACGTGCAGGGTGCGCGGGCCGCGGGTGCCGTCAGCGTCGCTGTACCGACCGGGCCGTGCTCGGTGGACGAGCTCGCGGACGCCGGCGCCGACGTGGTGCTGCCGGACCTGGCGGCGTTCCCGGCGTGGCTCGACCAGCACCTGCTCGACACCCGCCTGGCCGCGCTCGACGACCGGCTTCGCGAGCTCGGTCGCGTGCTGGTCGCGTTCAGCGGTGGCGCGGACTCGGCGTTCCTGCTGGCTGCCGCCGTACGCACCCTCGGTGCGGACAACGTGGTCGCGGCCACCGCGGTGTCGGGCTCGCTCCCGGCCACGGAGCTCGAGGCGGCCCGGGAGGTCGCGGCCGGGCACGGGGTACGCCATCTCGCCCCGGAGACCCACGAGATGGAGCGTGACGGCTACCGCGCCAACAACGGCGACCGGTGCTACTTCTGCAAGGCCGAGCTGATGGATGTGCTCGGCCCGGCGGCGGCCGAGGTGGGTGCGGTGGTCGTGACCGGCACCAACGCCGACGACGCCGTCGCCGGCTTCCGTCCCGGGATCCGGGCCGCCTCCGAGCGTGGCGCTGCCACGCCGCTGCGTGACGCCGCGCTCTCCAAGCGACAGGTCCGGGAGGCCTCGCGGCGCTGGGGGCTGTCGACCTGGGACAAGCCGGCCGCAGCGTGCCTTTCCTCGCGAATCGCCTACGGGGTCGAGGTGACACCGCACCGTCTCGCCCGGGTCGAGCGCGCGGAGTCGGGGCTGCGCGACTGGTTGCGGCGGTCCGGAGCCGCGGCGCGCGACCTGCGGGTGCGCGACGTCGGTGACCTCGGTCGCGTCGAGGTGGACCTCGCCCTCGTGCCGTTGGTGCACGGTTCCGCCGAGGCGCGGGACGTGGTGCTGGCGGCGGGCTTCTCCGACGTCGAGGTGGACGAGCGTGGGTTCCGCTCCGGCTCGATGAACGAGATGCTGAGAGAACCCGAGCGCTTCCGCTGACCTGTCCGTCGTACCCTTGTCCCGCTCTCTCGAGACAGGGGAGTGCTCGAGACGACAGACACGCGAGGTCATCTGTGCCTACTGGCAAGGTCAAGTGGTACGACGCCGAGAAGGGCTTCGGCTTTCTCACCCGCGAGGAGGGTGACGACGTCTACGTCCGGTCGTCGGCGTTGCCGGCGGGGGTCACGTCGCTGAAGGCGGGCAGCCGCGTCGAGTTCGGTGTGGTGCAGGGACGCAAGGGCGACCAGGCGCTGCAGGTGCGGGTGCTCGACCCGACCCCCTCGGTGGCCAAGGCCAAGCGCAAGCCGCCCGAGGACATGGTGCCGATCGTAGAGGACCTCATCCAGCTGCTCGACGGTGTCGAACGCAGCTACCGGCGTGGTCGCCACCCCGAGCAGCGCACGGCCAAGCAGACGGCGGCACTGCTCCGCCGGCTGGCCGACGAGCTCGAGCTCTGACCGGAGCTAGCCCCACTGCCGCGGGCTGGCACGGGGCGTCAGGGCCAGGCTGGCCTGGCGCTGCCTCAGCTGGGCACGCCGGCGCAGCACGAAGACCAGCCATGCCAGCAGCAGCCCGGCCGCCAGACCGAGCCCCAGCTGGGGGATCAGCGGCAACGCGATGCCGAGCCCGCCGCCGAGCACCCAGGCCAGCTGGATCATCGTCTCCGAGCGCGCGAAGACGCTGGTGCGGACGTGTTCGGGCACGTCGTTCTGGATCAGGGCGTCCAGGGAGAGCTTTCCCATCTGCTGGCACAGTCCGACGGTGACGCCGAGGGCGATCGCGACCGGGAGGCCGTAGAAGACCGCGGCGACCACCGTGACGACCGCGTCGAGGGCAAGTGTGACCAGCACGACCACGTCAGGACGCAGGTTCTTCAGCCACGCGCCCGCCACCGTGCCGATCGTGCTGCCCACACCGGCACCGCCGATGACCAGGGCGAGCAGCAGGTCGCGACGGTCCTCCCACCCGGGGAACGGCTGGTCGCGCAGCAGGAAGGCCATGAACATGGTCAGGAAGCCGGCCAGTGCGCGCAGTCCGATGTTGCACCGCAGGCCGGTCACCACGGTGGTGGTGAACCCGAACCCCAGGCTGCGCCGGCTGCGGCCGTCCATCTCGGCGAAGTGGATCTGCTCCTCGCCGGCTGCCGAGTCGACCTTGGTCGGCAGCAGGATGGCCAGGACCGTGCCGACCACGAACACCAGGAACGCGTAGCGCAGGGTCCACTGCGACCCGATCAGCGACGCACCGACGGCCAGTGGTGCCGAGATGGCGCCACCGGCCAGGCTCGCCAGGCCCATCCGGGAGTTGACCTTGACCAGGGTCAGCCCCGGCGGGATCAGCCGGGGTACGGCGCTCGAGCGGGTGACCTGGTAGGCCTTGGAGGCCACGAGCACGCCGAGTGCGGCGGGGAACAGCGCCACGGAGTCCGTCACCACCGACGTGGCCAGCACCCAGCAGAGGAACCCCCGCAGCGCCATCGTCGAGCCGATCGCCCAGCGCCGGCCACGGCGGAACCGGTCCAGGAACGGACCGATCAGCGGCGCCACGATCACGAACGGCAGCAGGGTGAGCAACAGGAACGTCGCCACCTGGCCACGCGCCTGCTCGGTCGGCGAGGCGAAGAACAGGGTGCCGGCGAGGGCGACCGCCACGGCGGAGTCGCCGGCGGCGTTGACTGCGTGCAGCTCGAACATCCGGGCCAGTCCGGACTCGCCCGCACCCTCGGCATGGCTCGCCCGGCGCGCCAGGGCGTACGCCCCCTGCGCTCCCCGACCGGTGAACCGCGCGGCCCCTCCCGAGGCCCGTGCTGCTCCGCGAGCACCGGCGCGCAGGAAGCGGCCGGTACCGACGGCCGTCCTCCGGCCGACCCTGCGGGCCGAGCCCCACGCCGCCGCGCCGCGCCCACCGGGACGCTCGC
The DNA here is from genome assembly GCA_050699155.1 of Nocardioidaceae bacterium. Lineage (GTDB taxonomy): Bacteria > Actinomycetota > Actinomycetes > Propionibacteriales > Nocardioidaceae > JBOHDD01. The sequence goes on along the minus strand of JBOHDD010000226.1, from coordinate 2,941 downwards.
GCCCGGGGCCACCGGGACGCGACGAGCCGGACAGCGGCTTGGTCGGCTGCGGCTCTGTCGGCTCCTCGGGCACGAGAACATCCTGCCTCGTGTGTGTGCCGGCGCGCTGCAGGTGGGGTCGGCGGGACCCGTCCTTGTCGTGGGTCGGGATGCACCAGGCGTACCGCATGCGCGACAATCGGCACCATGGCCCAAGTCGTGCGTGCCCGCAGACCAGACACCGTGCTCGCCGGTGCCATCGAGGAGGCACGGGCCGCACTGCTCGATCTGCTGCCCGCCGACCAGGTCGGCGACCACGACGGCCATCAGGTCGAGGCCGAGCGCGTCCTGACCCACTTCTTCCGTGCGCTCGTGCCCGGCTACCAGGGATGGCGATGGTCGGTGACCGTGGCCCGGGCGAGCCGCCAACGTGCCGTCACCGTCAACGACATCGTGCTGCTGCCCGGCCCGGACGCGCTGCTGGCGCCGGAGTGGGTCCCCTGGCGAGAGCGCATCCAGCCGGGCGACCTCGGACCCGGTGACCTGCTGCCGACCGAGGAGGACGACCCGCGGCTGGTGCCCGGCTACACCGCCGGCGACCAGGTGGTCGATGCCGACGCGGTGCGCGACGCCGACGACGAGCTCGGGTTCGGCCGCGAGCGCGTGCTGTCACTCGAGGGCAGGGACGAGGCCGCCGACCGGTGGCACGCCGGCAGCCACGGACCGAACACGCCGATTGCGCAGTCGGCGCCGGGTCAGTGCGCCACCTGCGGCTTCCTGATCAGGCTGGCAGGGCCCCTGGGCACGATGTTCGGTGTCTGCGCCAACGCGTACTCCTCCGACGACGGCCGGGTGGTCTCCTTCGACCACGGTTGCGGCGCACACTCCGAGGTGCGGCTGTCGAAGTCCGCCCAGCCCCAGGCGCTTCCCTCACCGGTGTTCGACACGATCGGGTACGACGACCTCGAGACGTTCTGATCGGCCGGCCGGCGTCAGTCGCTCAGTGGCCGGCGGCACCGAGCGGGCTCGTCTCCGGCGGTTGGGGCGGCTGGCTACGCAGGCGGTTGCGCCTGCGGCGGCAGTACTCCAGCCCGAGCAGGCCGAGCCCGAAGCCGGCAACGCAGGTCCACAGCCACCAGCTCTTCCCCGTCTCGACCAGCGTGCCGTAGAACGGCAGCAGGGCCAGGAACGCGACCAGCCACAGACCCGAGCCGACGGCCACGGTGCGGACACCGTCCACGTCGAGGGGCTCGACCTCCGCGGTCACCAGGAACGGCTTGTCCTCCCTGCTCATGGGGCCAAGGTTACGCCGGGCACCGGATACTCGGAGGCGGCCGGGCTCTGGCATGCTTCCGCTCGGATGTACTGAGTCCTGCCGACTGAGGTGGTTCGATGGGTACGACGACTGCTCCCGGCACGCACGGAGCCGGTGTGCTGGACCGCATCTTCGGGATCCACCAGCGCGGGTCGACGCTGGCCCGCGAGATCCGCGGCGGCGTCGTCACGTTCTTCACGATGGCCTACATCGTGGTGCTCAACCCGTTGATCATCGGGTTCGCTCCCGACGCCGACGGCAACGTCCTCGGTGGCGGTGAGCCGAACCTGTCGGCGATCGCGGCCGGCACCTCACTGGTCGCCGGCGTGCTCACCATCCTGATGGGAGCCGTGGCCAACTACCCGCTGGCACTGGCCACCGGCCTCGGGCTGAACGCGTTCGTCGCGTTCTCCATCGCGTCCGGGATGACCTGGCCCGACGCCATGGGCCTGGTGGTCCTGGAGGGCCTGATCATCCTGGTGCTCGTGCTGACGGGGTTCCGCACGGCGGTCTTCTACGCCGTACCCACACAGCTGAAGACCGCGATCAGCGTCGGGATCGGCCTGTTCATCGCGCTGATCGGCTTCTACGACGCCGGCTTCACGGGCAGGCCCGCGACGGCGTCCTCACCACCGGTCGAGCTCGGCGTCGGCGGCACGCTGGTCGGCTGGCCGGTGGCCGTGTTCGCGATCGGGCTGCTGCTCACGGTCGCGCTGTTCGTGCGCCGGGTGAAGGGTGCGATCCTGATCGGCATCCTGGTGACCACCGCGCTGGCGATCGTGGTCGAGGCGGTCGTGCACGTCGGCAGCCAGGTCTACAACCCCGAGCAGAACTCGATCGAGAACCCCGAGGGCTGGGGTCTCAACGCTCCGGTGGTCCCGACGGACTGGTTCGGGCTGCCGGACCTCTCGCTGCTCGGTCAGTTCAGCCTGTTCGGGTCGTTCGAGCGGGTGGGCGTGATCGCCGCCGTACTGTTCATCTTCACCCTGATGCTGGCGGACTTCTTCGACACCATGGGCACGATGACCGCGATCGGTGCAGAAGCGGACCTGCTCGACGCGGAGGGCAACCCGCCCGCGATCCGCCGCATCCTCGTTGTCGACTCGGTCGCGGCAGCCGCGGGTGGTGCGGCATCGGTGTCGAGCAACACCTCCTACATCGAGTCCGCCTCCGGTGTGGGGGAGGGCGCACGCACGGGCCTGGCCAGCATCGTGACCGGAGTCCTGTTCCTGGTCTCGATGTTCCTGGCACCGCTGGTGGAGGTGGTGCCGTACGAAGCGGCAACTCCGGCGCTGGTCGTCGTCGGCTTCCTGATGATGGCGCAGGTCAAGAACATCAGCTGGGACGACGTCGAGATCGCGCTACCGGCATTCCTGACGATCGTGCTGATGCCGTTCACCTACTCCATCACCGCGGGCATCGGGGCGGGGTTCGTCACCTACGTGCTGGTCAAGGTCGTGCGCGGCAGGATGCGGGAGATCCACCCGCTGATGTGGATCGTGTCGGTGCTGTTCGTCGTCTACTTCGCGATCGAGCCCATCCGCAGCACCTTCGGCATCACCTGACCGCGCCGGCGCCGCACCCCGCCGTACCCCCGCCACATGGGCGCCCCCGGTACGAATCCTTTCCGTCGCGGGGGTCCCCTGC
>JBOHDD010000225.1:0-4021 GCA_050699155.1 Nocardioidaceae bacterium | reverse complement strand
ACCGATGAGTACGTCGGCACCCCGGCGTACCGCCGCCCGCATGGTCTGCTGCAGCGTGTCGTCGTCACCGGTGACCGCGGCCAGCGGGATGTTCGCGGTGACCAGGTTCGTGCCGGTCTCCAGCACCTCGGCCACCGACGAGGTGCGCACGGGCGACCGGGGGTCGCTGGCGAGCTCGGTCTCCTCCAGGCGTGTCCCGTTGAGCAGCTGGTAGCCCTCCACCGTGCAGCGACCGGCCGAGGGATGGGCGGGCATGCAGATCCCGATGGTGCGACGCCCCGACAGGTCGGCAACGGTGCGCAGCATGGTCTCGGCCGCCACCCCCACGTTGCCGCGGAGCGTGGTGTCGATGCGGCAGCTCAGCATGTCGACCGGCCAGCCGGCGCGCGTGCACCGGGCGACGGCGTCGACCACCTCCGCTGCACCCGCGTGCCGGGTCTCCGTGGTGACCACCACGACGTCGAACCGGCTGTGGAACTCCGCGACCGAGTCCCATCGCCGCCCGAGGCCGACCGCCACCGAACGCAGGCCGGCGCGGGAGAACCCGGCCGCCGCCGCGTTGGCGCCGGTCAGGTCGTCGGCGACGACGAGCACACGAGCCATAGGCAGTCAGCCTACGAGCCCGGTTATGCGTAAAGCAAGCATGTTCTCGGCAAAAGATGCAGAGAACGCGCAACTTGACGGGACGGCGAGCCGGTTTCGGCACCCTGGGTGGAGGGCGCCGGGCTGGGCGCGACATCCTGGGTGACCATGACGAGCAACGCGTTCACGACGAGACCCGAGCTACGCGGCACCTACGGCATGGTCGCATCGACACACTGGCTGGCCTCGAGTTCGGGGATGGCCGTGCTCGAGCGGGGCGGCAACGCCTTCGACGCGGCGGTCGCCACCGGCTTCGTGCTGCAGGTGGTGGAGCCGCACCTCAACGGCCCCGGCGGCGAGGTCCCTGTGCTGGTCTGCCCGGCCGGTAGCGGCGAGGTGCGGGTGCTCAACGGGCAGGGGCCGGCGCCCGCATCGGCGACCATCCCCCGGTTCGAGGACCTCGGCCTCGACCTGGTGCCGGGGACCGGGCTGCTGGCGGCCTGTGTCCCGGGGGCCTTCGACGGATGGATGCGACTCCTCGCCGAGCACGGCACGATGCGCGTGGGTGAGGTGATGTCCTACGCGATCGGGTACGCCGAGCACGGCTACCCGGTGGTGCCCCGGATCAGCTCCACGATCGCCGAGGTCGAGCAGCTGTTCCGCGACGAGTGGCAGGAGTCGGCGCGGGTCTACCTGGGCGACGGCGTACCCGCGCCCGGGAGCACCCTGCGCAACCCCGACCTCGCACGGACGTACCGCCGCGTCGTCGAGGAGGCGGAGGCGGCGAGCCCGGACCGGGACGCGCAGATCGAGGCCGCGCGCGCGGCGTTCTACCGCGGGTTCGTCGCCGAGACGATCGACTCCTACGTGTCCGGTGCACAGGTGATGGACTCCTCCGGTGTCCGGCACGCGGGTCTGCTCACCGGCGAGGACATGTCCGGCTACTCGGCGGTGTGGGAGGAGCCCACCCGGCTGGACTACCACGGCTTCACGGTGCACAAGACCGGCCCGTGGGGCCAGGGCCCGGTCTTCCTCCAGCAGCTGGCCCTGCTCGAGGGCTTCGACCTGGAGTCGATGGGCCACAACAGTCCCGACTTCGTGCACACCGTGGTGGAGTGCGCCAAGCTCGCGTTCGCTGACCGGGAGGCGTGGTACGGCGACCCGGCGTACACCGATGTTCCCCTGGCCGGGCTGCTGGACCCGGCGTACGCCGCGCAACGTCGTACGCTCGTCGACGGCTCGGCCTCCCACGAGCTGCGACCGGGGACGGTGGCCGGGCGGGAGCCGCGGATCGCCGCACGCGCGTTCGAGAGCGACCCGACGCGTGCCGCGCTGGGTGCGGGGGAGCCGACGCTGTCGTACAGCACCGGTCCGGCCGAGGGCGACACGTGCCACCTCGACATCGTCGACCGGCACGGCAACATGGTGGCCGCGACACCGAGCGGCGGATGGCTGCAGAGCTCGCCGGTCATCCCCGGGCTCGGCTTCGGGCTGGGCACCCGAGCGCAGATGTTCTGGCTGGAGGAGGGGCTCGCCAGCTCGCTGGCCGGTGGCAAGCGCCCGCGGACGACGCTGAGCCCCTCGCTGGCACTGCGGGACGGTGAGCCCGCGCGCGCCTTCGGCACTCCGGGAGGCGACCAGCAAGACCAGTGGTCACTGGTGTTCTTCCTGGCCCATGTGCACTTTGGGCTCGACCTGCAGGCGGCGATCGACGCACCGATGTTCCACACCACGCACTTCCCGAGCTCCTTCTACCCGAGACTGGCGTCGCCGGGCCAGGTGGTCGTCGAGGGGCGGTTGCCCCGCGAGGTGGTCGAGGCGCTCCGCTCGCGTGGACACGACGTGGTGGTCGAGGAGGACTGGTCGCTCGGCCGGCTGTGCGCCGTCGGCCGCGAGCCGGGCGGCAGCCAGCTGTTCGCCGGCGCCGACCCGCGCAGCAAGCAGGGCTACGCGGTCGGCCGCTGACGCCGGCCGATGGTGCGCTGCAGCGCCTCACGCACGGCTTGTGCGTCACTTCCGGGCACGACCGCGCTGACGCTGGCGTCGGGGCGCACGACCCAGGCCTCGCCTGGTGCTGCGCCCATCGCCTGTGCCAGCGCCCCGTCCGGTGACAGCTCGGCGAGCGACAGGACCCGCAGCGGCGCGGTGACGGCATCGTGCACGGCCTTCCGCACGACCGAGGGTTCGACCCCGTCGGCGAGGATCACGCTGAGGCCGTGGCGGGCGAGCAGCCGCAGCCTGGTCGTCAGGCCGTCGTCGGGGTCGACCACCGGGTGGTCGGGCAGCAGCACGCCGACACCGGGTGCGGGCAGCTGCCCGCGCGGGGGGCGCGTGGCCGGTTCCCGGGTGGGGTCGGGTGTGGTGAGCGGGGAGTCGATGTACCAGTACGGCTCGGACAACCGTCCCGAGTCGACCATCGTCGACGCGTCGGGATGGCCGACCGCACGCTCGAGCTGGGTACGCCGATGCCGCCAGGCCTGTTCGCTCTGCGGCACCAGGAAGTCCATCGTGGCCGTGGTGACCTCGAGGTTCTCCCGCGCGGCCGCGAGCCGCTCGGCGTGATAGCTGTCGAGCAGCCGGTCGTCGGCCCAGCCCCGCAGCACGAAGGCCAGCTTCCACGCCAGGTTGTCGGCGTCGCCGACCCCGGAGTTGAGGCCGCGCGCGCCGAACGGCGCCATCAGGTGCGCGCTGTCGCCGGCCAGCAGGACGCGGTCGGCACGCATCCTGTCCACGCATCGGGACTGGAACCGGTAGACCGAGCTCCACACGATCTCGTAGTCGGCGTCGCCGATGATCGCGCGGATGCGTGCCTCCAGCCTGCCCGAGGCCTCCTCCTCGCCGAGGTCGAACTCCGCCGGCACCTGCCAGTCGATTCGGAACGTCGAGTCCGGGCAGGGGTGGATGAGCACCTGACGCCCGGGGTTCCACTCCGGGTCGAAGTAGAACCGGCGCTCCTGCTCCCACCCAGGCAGGTCGGCCCTGATGTCGCAGATCAGGAAGTGGTCGTCGAACGACCTGCCGCCGAACTCGATACCCAGGCTCGTGCGCAGGTGATCGCTGTGGCCGCCGGTGCACAGCACGGCGTACGGCGCCCGGAGCTGCTGGTCACCGGCCCCACCCGACACGCTCAGCGTGACCCCGCGCGCGTCCTGGCGTACGCCGGTCACCGTGTGGTCCCAGCGCACCTCGACCAGGTCGGTGACGGCGATCTGCGCGTCGAGCAGCTCCTCGGTCCGGCACTGCGAGATGTTCACGAACGGCGGGAAGGCCGACCGGCCGCGGTCGCCGAACTCGAGACAGAACAGCTCGTGCTCACGGTAGAAGGTGCGCGCGCGGACCCAGGTGACACCCTCGTCGGCGATCACTCGCCCGACCCCGACGGAGTCCCAGATGTCGAGCACGTCGCGTTGCTGACAGATCGACTTCGAGCCGACCAGGT
>JBOHDD010000224.1:0-8110 GCA_050699155.1 Nocardioidaceae bacterium | reverse complement strand
GAGTTGAACGAGAACGACCGTGGCTCGAGCTCCTCGAACGACAGGTCGTCGTAGAGGCATGCCAGGTGCTCGGAGAAGACCCGCTCACGGTGCGGGTCGTCCTCCGGCAGGTCGACGAACTCGAGCGTGACCAGGCCGCTGGACAGCCCCAGCGCCGTCTCGACGGAGTCGGTCAGCCGTCGCTTCGCGTTCGCCTTGACCTGCAACCGGTCGACGACGACCGCGATGGTGTGCTTCTTCTGCTTGTTGAGATTGGGGGGCTCGGTGAGCATGTGCGTCTCGTGGTCGACGCGGACCCGCGAGAACCCCTGGGTCTGCAGCTGCCGGAAGAGGTCGGCGTACTCACCCTTGCGGCCGCGAACCACCGGGGCCAGCACCTGGAAGCGGGCCCCCTGCTGGAGCTCGAGCACCCGGTCGACGATCTGCTGGGGCGTCTGGCGCACGATCGGCCGGCCGCAGACGGGGCAGTGCGGCCTCCCGGCGCGGGAGTAGAGCAGCCGTAGGTAGTCGTAGACCTCGGTGATCGTGCCCACCGTCGAGCGAGGGTTGCGCGAGGTGGACTTCTGGTCGATCGACACCGCCGGCGAGAGGCCCTCGATGAAGTCCACGTCGGGCTTGTCCATCTGGCCGAGGAACTGCCTGGCGTACGCCGACAGGCTCTCGACGTACCGCCGCTGGCCCTCGGCGAAGATCGTGTCGAACGCCAGGCTCGACTTGCCGGAGCCCGACAGACCGGTGAAGACGATCATCGCGTCACGCGGAAGGTCGAGCGACACGTCCTTGAGGTTGTGCTCGCGGGCGCCCCGCACGATCAACTGCTCGGCCACAGCACGCCTCTCGTGACACTCGTCGGCTTCGAACACATGTTCGCCATCATAACCTGAGGCACAAGACCTGCCTCCGCTAGGTTTGGCCCCATGTCGCCACCAAACGGCACGGAGCTACTCCCGATGCTAGAGACGTCCTCCGACAGTCCCCGACGCAGCCTCGACGACCCGGGCGTCGCTCAGGTCGGGGCGCCGTGCGCGATGTCCCTGCGACCCACGGGCGGACGGGGTGGAGCACGCCTTGCCCGACCTCGCACCATGGCGTTGACGGCGCCTTGCCAGCGCGAACCCCCCGAGGAAAGGATCCTTCTGTGGCCTACCACGGCACTGTGACCGTCGGCGGCACTCCCGACGTACGCGAGCTCACCGACCTGATCATCTCCAAGGTGGCGGTCGGGCCGATGGACAACAACGCCTACCTGCTGCGCTGTCGTCACACCGACGAGCAACTGCTGATCGACGCCGCCAACGAGGCGTCCACCCTGCTCACGATGCTGGGCGACACACCGCTGCAGACCGTCGTCACCACCCATCGGCACGGTGACCACTGGCAGGCGCTGGAGGAGGTCGTCGCGCACACCAGCGCGGAGACCATCGCGAGTGAGCAGGACGCGGACGAGCTCCCCGTGGATGTGAACCGCCGGGTGCAGGACGGCGAGCGTGTTCGGGTCGGCCGCTGTGAGCTCGAGGTGATCCGCCTCGTGGGCCACACGCCCGGGTCGATCGCCCTGCTGTACGACGACCCCGAGGGCGGACCGCACCTGTTCACCGGTGACTCGCTGTTCCCGGGGGGTCCTGGCCGGACAACACAACCAGAGGACTTCCGTTCGCTGATGGATGACCTCGAGCGCAAGGTGTTCGACCGACTGCCGGACGAGACCTGGTTCTACCCCGGACATGGCGACGACTCCACGCTCGGCGTCGAGCGCCCGCACCTCGAGGAGTGGCGCGCCCGCGGCTGGTGAGCCTGCGTCCCTCCCGTCGAGTGGCGCGAAACGGCTGGTTCGCGGCCGGCAACCCGACCATTTTGCGCCACTCGACGGGGAGGGCCGGGTCTCAGCGCAGCGGTGGTCGGCGGCCGCACCAGGTGGTGGCGTCCTGGAACGCCTTGGCGGCTGCGAGCACCCGGTGGTCGGAGTGCCGCGGGCCGACGATCTGCAGACCGACCGGAAGTCCGGCCGACGTGAAGCCGCAGGGCACCGTCGCCGCCGGCTGCTGGGTCATGTTGAACGGGTAGCTGAACGGCGCCCAGCTGCTCCAGCGGTCCGTCGGCCACCCCGGCGGGACCTCGCGGCCGGCCTCGAACGCGACCATCGGCATCGTCGGGGTGACCAGCAGGTCGTGGCGCTCGTGGAAGGCCCCCATCCGGAGGCCGAGGTCCATCCGCTCCTGGGTCGCCTGAAGGTAGTCCAGGGCACTGAACCGCGTGCCCAGCTCGCACACCGAGCGCAGGCTCGGCTCGAGCGCGTCCCGTTGCTCGGGCGTGTAGTTTCGGATGGTCTGCGCCGCGCCCGAGAACCACAGCACGTGGAACGACTCCACCGGGTCGGTGAAACCGGGGTCGACCTCCTCGACCCGCGCGCCCAGACCGCCGAGGACCTCCACCGCCTCCTTGACCAGCGCAGCCACCTCGGGGTCGACGTCGACGTAGCCCAGCGTGGCGCTGAAGGCCACCGACAGGTCCCGCACGCCCGCACCCAGGCTCTCGGCGTACGACAGCGCGGGCGGCGGCATCGCCGACCAGTCCCGCGAGTCGAACCCGCTGAGCACGTCGAGCATCAGTGCGGTGTCGTCGACGGTCGACGTCATCGGCCCCGCGTGCGCGAGGGTGCCGTACGGGCTCGCGGGGTAGTGCGGGATCCGACCGTAGGTCGGCTTCAGCGCGACGACTCCGCAGAACGAGCCCGGTATCCGAACCGAGCCGCCACCGTCGGTGCCCACCGCCAGCGGCGCCATCCCCAGCGCCACCGCGGCGCCAGCGCCGCCGCTGGAGCCACCTGCCGTTCGGGTGGTGTCCCACGGGTTGCGGGTGATGCCCGTCAGCGGCGAGTCGGTGACTCCCTTCCATCCGAGCTCGGGCGTGGTCGTCTTGCCCACCAGCACGGCGCCGCTCTCGCGCAGCCGGGCAACAGCGGGCGCCTCCTCCTCCCACGGCTGGTCGGGGTCGATCGCCTTCGAGCCTCGAAGGGTCGGCCAGCCCCGCGTCAGGAACAGGTCCTTGACCGAGGCGGGTACGCCGTCGACCACGCCCTGCGGGCTCCCGCCGGCCCACCGCGCCTCGGACGCACGCGCCTGAGCGAGCGCGCTGTCGGCGTCGACGAGGCAGTAGGCGTTGACCTCCCGGTCCGCGGCCTCGATCCGGGCCAGCACGGCACGCGTGGTCTCGACCGGGGACACCTCGCGTCGCGAGTAGGCCGACACGAGGTCGGTGGCCGACCAGTCGGCCAGGTCGGCGCTCGGCTCCTTCATGCGTCTCCTTCAGGTTGACGACGGCACGTAGCCGAGCTGCTTGTCGACCACGTTCCGCAGGGTCTCACCCGCGCACCAGCGTCGCAGGTTGTCCACGAAGAGATCGGCCAGCGCGCCGCGCCAGCCCACCGTGTCGCCCGACATGTGCGGCGACACGAACACCTCCGGCATCGACCAGAGCGGGGAGTCCGCGGGCAGCGGCTCCTCCTCGAAGACGTCCAGGTCGGCACCGGCGATCTCACCGGCCCGCAGTGCCCGCACCAGGTCGCTCTCGACGACCAGCTCACCGCGGGCGACGTTCACCAGCCGGGCCCACGGTGCCATGGCCGCCAGCACACTCCGGTCGACCATGCCGCGGGTCTGCTCGGTCAACGGGGCGGCGAGTACGACGTAGTGCGCGTCGGCAACCATCGCGCCGAGCTCGTCGGCGGCGGCGACCTCTCCGAAGTCGGGGTCACCGGAGCGGCGGGTGCGACCCACCCCGCGGACACGGAGGCCGACGGCGGCCAGCATCCTGGCGACCGCCCGGCCGATGGGGCCGACCCCGACGATGACCGCGAGACGCCCCTGCACGCTGTGCGTGTCGCGGTGCTGCCACTCCGCACGCTGCTGCCAATGCCAGGTGCCGAGCATGTCCTTGGCCCGCATCAGCACCAGGCCGGTGACGTACTCCGCGATCGGTGCCTCGAAGACGCCTCGGGAGTTCGTCAGGAGCACGTCGCTGGCCGCCACCTCGGGGGTGAGCACGTTGTCGACGCCCGCGCTGGCGGTGTGCACCCAGCGCAGCCGGTCAGCGGCCGCCCAGGCCGGACCGAGCGCGGGTGTCAGGAAGTCCCAGGCCAGCAGTACGTCGGCACCCCGCAGGCTGTCGGCCAGGTCCGCAGCCTCGGCGGTGCGCACCTCGGCCAGGGCCTCGATGTCTGTCATGTTCCCGGGGAGATCGCCGCCGTGCAGCACCGTGACGATCGGTGCGGTCATGTCCCTCCTCGGTTCGTGGCCTGGAGGTCGCACGGTTTAGCGGAGCGCGTGTCAGGTTAGACTTCAGATCGTAGGATTGTCAACAATGGCACCGGGCGTGGGCGCTGCCGAGTGATTGGACGACCGGTATGGCTGAGGCATCCGTCGGCTGGGAGGCCTGGGACGAGCATGCGTACGGCGTGATCGTCCCCTACGACTTCGCCCTCGACCGCGAGATCTGGCGCTGGGTGCCCGACGAGGTATCCCTGCTCCTCACCCGCACCGGCTTCCATCCGATGTCGTCGAGCGTCGAGATGGCCGAACTGATCAGCACCGACGACACGCTGCACGCCAGCACCGCGAACGTGCTCGCCGCCGAGCCCGAGGTGGTCGTCTACCTGTGCGCCTCGGGCAGCTTCGTCCGTGGGGTCGTCGGCGAACAGGCCATGCGCGACCAGATGCTGGCCGCCGGCGCACCCAAGGCGATCACGACCTCCAGCGCACTGCTCGAGGCGCTCGAGCACTTCGGTGTCGGCAGGATCGCGGTCGCCACGCCGTACGTCCAGAGCCTCACCACCCGCCTGCACATGTTCCTCAACGAGGCGGGGATCGAGGTGCTGTCCGGTCGCGAGCTCGGCCTCGGGGAGCGCATCTGGCGCGTGACCGGCCCGACCGTGCACGACCTCGCGATGGCCGCCGACCACCCGGACGCGGAGGCGCTGTTCATCAGCTGCACCAACCTGGCGACCTACAACGTGATCGCACCGCTGGAGGCCGCCCTCGGCAAGCCGGTCATCACCGCGAACCAGGTGTCGATGTGGGCTGCCCTGCGGGCGACCGGCATGACCGTCCAGCCGAACGGGCAGCGCCTTTTCGACACCGGTCTGCCGCTCACCCCGCCGCTGGCGGAGGCGGTCTGACCCGGGTGGGCTCAGAGGCCGCCCTCGTGCCGGGCGAACCGCAGCGTCTCACCCTCCGAGCCCCGGCGCCAGAGGTCCTGCGCGGCCGCGGCGATCTCGTCGAGCCCACGCACGATAGTGGCGAAGACGTTGCCGGGGACGAAGCCCGAGTCGGGGTTGAGCAGCAGGTTGTTGCGCTCGTAGAACAGCGCGAGGTCGATGACCTGCTCGGCCTCACGCTGGACCGAGTCGGTCGCGTACCCGTAGGCCGCGTTCGCCATCTGCCACTGCTCGAACGGGAAGTACACGACGTCACCCGGGATCGGTGTGATGGTGGTGTTCTCCCGGCCCGGCGCCACGGTGGAGAACGTCGGGACGAAGGTGTAGATCTCGTTACGGGCGTACTTGGCGTGGTAGACGTCGGAACCGAGCGGCAGCGCGTCCCAGACCGCGGCACAGGTGCGCGGCGCCTGCTCGTCCAGCATCCTGGCCACACAGGTGACCCCGCGTTTCTCCAGCGAGATGTCGAGGTGGCGGGGCATTCCTCGGGCTCCTCCGTCGCGGTGCTGATGCGGTACGCCGTGGGTCGGCGGCGTGGCCGACGCTAAGCAACGACTGTAGGATTGTCAACAATCTATGCGAAGGACCGGACTATGACGACAACGGTCGGCATGCTCTACCCCGGCTACTCGGCAGAGGACGACTTTCCCAGGCTTGCGGCCATTCTGGGCTCGGGGGTCGCGCTGCCCGTCCATCACACCGTGATGCAGGAGGACGCGCACCGCGCCGACGCACTGCTCGACTGGGGACGCGACGACCACCTGGCCGACGGTGCCGCCGCGCTGGCCCCGCACTCCCCGGACGCCGTGGTCTGGGCCTGCACCAGCGGCAGCTTCGTCTACGGCTGGGAGGGTGCGCACGACCAGGCGGCGGCGCTGGCCCGGGCTGCGGGGGTGCCGGCCTCGAGCACGTCGCTGGCGTTCGTCCGCGCCGCCCGCGCGATCGGCGTACGCCGGGTGGCCATCGTGGCGACGTACCCCGAGGACGTCACGATGCTCTTCGCCGAGTTCCTCGACCGCGCCGGTATCGAGGTGGTCGGCACCACCAGCCAGGACATCTTCACCGCCGCCGAGGTCGGCACGCTGCCTCGCGAGCGGCTGCTGGAGATGGCGGCAGCGGGCGACCGGCCCGACGCCGAGGCGCTGATGATGCCCGACACCGCCCTGCACACCGCCGACCACCTCGAGGCCCTGGAGGAGCACGTCGGCAAGCCGGTGCTCACCGCCAACCAGGTCTCGGCCTGGGAAGGCCTCCGGCTCACCGGTCCTCGCGACGCCCGTGCCGGGCTCGGGACGCTGTTCCGCCGGGCCACCGACAGGGATCCGGAGGCATCCCGATGAGCCACGACCGCGTCAAGCCACTCGAGCGCGTGCCCACCTCCACGCTGATCGCCGACCAGCTGCGCGAGGCGATCATGTCCGGCGACTTCGTGCAGGGCGAGCAGGTCGGGGAGGCGCACCTGGCCGAGCAGCTCGGCGTCAGCCGCGGGCCGCTGCGCGAGGCCATGCAACGGCTGGTCCAGGAGGGCCTGCTCGACAGCATCCCGCACCGCGGCCTGTTCGTAGTGACCCTCTCCGAGGACGACATCCGCGACATCTACACCGCCCGCCTCGCCGTCGAGACCGCCGCCGTCCTGGAGATCATGCGGCACACCGACATGGCGGCGTCGACCAAGCGGCTCGACCGCGCGGTGGAGCGGCTGTCCTCGGCGGCCGCGCGCGGGCCGACCACGGCTCTCAGCAACGCCGACGCCGACTTCCACGAGATGCTGGTCTCCGAGTCCGGGAGCGCCCGGCTGCAGCGGATGGCGACCACCCTGCTGGTCGAGACGCGGATGTGCATGGCCGCGCTCGCCGACACCTACGTCGTGCCCGACGACCTGGCGCACGAGCACGGCGTGATCGTCGACGCGATCCGTGCAGGAGACCGCGAGGCCGCGATCGAGGTGATGCGTGCGCACATGCACGACTCGGTGGCGCGACTTGTCCCGACGCCTGCCTTGGACTGATGTAGCGTCGCGACTGTCAGCTGCCCTACGCACTCGGACGGAGACGACACATGTCGAAGCTGTCGCCCCAGCTCAAGCAGGCCACACCCGTCGTCGTCGACCACGGTGAGGGCGTCTACGTGTACGACGTGGACGGACGGCGGCATCTCGATTTCACCGCGGGGATCGGCGTCACGTCGACCGGACACTGCCACCCGCACGTGGTCGAGGCGGTGCAGCGCCAGGCTGCGCGGCTGATCCACGGGCAGTACACCACCATGCTGAGCCTGCCGCTGCGCCAGCTCAGCGAACGGCTCGGCGACGTGCTCCCGGCGGGCCTGGACAGCACGTTCTTCGTCAACTCGGGCAGCGAGGCCGTCGAGGCGGCGATGCGCCTGGTGCGCCACGCGACCGGGCGGCCCAACATCGTGGTCTTCCATGGTTCGTTCCACGGCCGCACCTTCGGCGCCGCCGCGCTGACCACGTCCGGCACCAAGTTCCGCGCGGGCATCGGGCCCCTGCCCTCCGGTGTCGCGGTGTCGCCGTTCCCGTCCGCGTTCCGCTACGGATGGGACGAGGACACCGCCACCGACTTCGCGTTGCGTGAGCTCGACTACGTCCTGGCGACGACGTCGCCGGCGGTGGACACGGCCGCGCTCTTCGTCGAGCCGGTGCTCGGTGAGGGTGGCTACGTGCCCGCGAGCCCCCGGTTCATGGCAGGGCTGCGGGAGCGGGCCGACCGGCACGGCATCCTGCTGGTCCTCGACGAGGTCCAGACCGGATTCGGCCGCACCGGGCGGTTCTGGGGCCACGAGCACTTCGACGTACGCCCCGACGTGGTCATCACCGCCAAGGGGCTCGCCAGCGGCTTCCCGCTGTCGGCGATCGCCGCCCCCGAGGAGCTGATGCGC
>JBOHDD010000223.1:0-9386 GCA_050699155.1 Nocardioidaceae bacterium | reverse complement strand
GCGTAGCCCCGGCGCCCCCGTGCCCGAGGTGGCGCCCGGCGCGACCGGTGTGCCGATCGACCGCCACCGATCAGGGTGCGTAGCGGGGCCAGCGTGTCGTTGCTGACGCGGCCGGACCAGACGAGGTCCCACAGCGCCGTGGTCACTGCCCGGTCGTCGGTCGCGCCGATCGCATCCGAGAGCTGGCGGAAGAAGTACGCACCGCCACCGGCGAGTGCCTCGAGGACCGACTCGTGCAGCGGCGTCGAGTCGAGCTCACCGAGGTCGGGCAACGTCAGGTGTGCGCTCTCGGCGAGGTGCAGCGACAGCCAGCCGTCGGTCCCGGGCAGGTCGCCGATGCCCGCCCACAGCACCTCACCACTCGTCGTCAGCTCGTCGAGCATCGCGGCGGAGTAGTCGCTGACCCGCGAGCCGAGCACGAACGGCTCGAGCGCCGACGCGGGCACGGCACAGCCGGCCAGCTGCTCCACGACCGTCACGACGCCGTCGACTCCGCGCAGCCGGCCGCCGACGTGCTGCCACACCGGCAGGAAGCGCCCCAGTGCCTGGGGCTCGACGGGTTCGACCTCCTTGCGAAGTGCGGCGAGCGAGCGGCGACGCAGCCGGCGCAGCACCTCGCTGTCGCACCACTCGGTGCCGTATCCACCGGGCCGGAACTCACCCTCGACGACCCGCCCGGCCACCGCGAGCCGCTGCAGGGTGTCGTGGACGACCGCCACACCGAGCCCCAGCCGCGCCGCCACGTCCGGTGGCACGAACGGCCCATGGGTGCGGGCATGCCGACCGACCAGGTCCCCGAGCGGGTCGGCAACCGGCTCGGTGAAAGCCTCGGCGGTCCCCACCGGCACCGGAACCCCCAGCGCGTCACGCAGACGCCCGACGTCCTCGATGGCGGCCCAGCGCTCCTCCCCGGCGATCCGCACCCGCACCGCCCGGCGGCTGTCCTCCAGCTCGCTGAGCCAGCGACCGACGGTCGCGCCCTCGGAGCAGCGCTGCTCCACCTCGCCAGTCGACAGGGGTCCCAGCAGCCGCAGCAGGTCGGCAACTCCCTCCATGTCGGGGGCGCGCCGGTCGTCGGTGAGCCGTTGCAGCTCATCCTCGGTCCGCAGGAGCACCTGTGGGTCGAGCAGCTCCCGCAGCTCGGCGCGGCCGAGCAGCTCAGCGAGCAGCGACTGGTCCAGCGACAGCGCGGCCGCCCGGCGCTCCGCCAGCGGGCTGTCCCCCTCGTACATGAACGCGGCGACATAGCCGAACAGCATGGACCGCGCGAACGGCGACGGCTCGGGTGTGCTCACCTCGCTCACCCGGATCCGGCGGGCCGCCACGTCGCGCATCAGCTCGGTGAGCGCGGGTACGTCGTAGACGTCCTGCAGGCACTCGCGGAGAGTCTCGAGCACGATCGGGAAGGAACCGTACCTGCTGGCCACCTCGAGCAGTTGGGCCGAGCGTTGCCGCTGTTGCCACAGCGGGCTCCTGCGGCCGGGGTGTCGGCGGGGGAGCAGCAGCGCACGTGCCGCGCACTCCCGGAAGCGCGAGGCGAACAGCGCGGACGAGCCCACCTCGGCCGTGACCAGCTCCTCGACCTCGTCGGTCTCGAGCACGAAGATGTCGGCTCCCGGGGGGTCGACATCGGTCTCCGGCACCCGCAGCACGATCCCGTCGTCTCCGGACACCGCCTGGGCGTCGATCCCGTAGCGCTCGCGCAGCCGGACACCGACGGCGAGGGCCCAGGGTGCGTGCACCTGCGCGCCGTAAGGGGAGTGCAGCACGATGCGCCAGTCGCCGAGCTCGTCGCGGAAGCGCTCGACCAGCAGCGTCCTGTCGGTGGGCAGCGCTCCGGTCGCCGCACGCTGCTCGTCGAGGAACGCGACCAGGGTGCCGGCCGCCCAGGCGTCCAGCCCGGCCTCCACTGCCCGTGCCGTCGCGGACTCGGTGTCGAGACGACCGAGCTCGCGCACGAACCCGCCCACCGCACGGCCGAGCTCGGAGGGGCGGCCGATCTGGTCCCCCTTCCAGAACGGCAGCCGCCCAGGAAGACCGGGTGCCGGGCTGACGAGCACCCGGTCGTGGGTGATGTCCTCGATCCGCCACGACGTGGAGCCCAGCGCGAACACGTCGCCGACCCGGGACTCGTAGACCATCTCCTCGTCGAGCTCACCCACCCGGGAAGCGTTCTCGCCGACGAGGAAGACGCCGAACAGGCCGCGGTCGGGGATCGTCCCACCGGAGGTCACCGCCAGCCGCTGCGCGCCGGGCCGCGCACTGAGCCGACCGGTGACCCGATCCCACACGATGCGTGGCCGCAGCTCGGCGAACTCGTCCGAGGGATAGCGGCCCGCGAGCAGGTCGAGGGTCGCCTCGAAGGCCGATCTGGGCAGCGTCGCGAACGGTGCTGCGCGGCGTACCGAGGCGAACAGCTCATCCACGTCGAGCGTCTCCAGGGAGACCGACGCCACCACCTGCTGCGCGAGCACGTCCAGCGGGTTGTGCGGCATCCGCAGCGCCTCGATCGCACCGACACGCATCCGCTCGACGGTCACCGCGGTCTGCACCAGGTCGCTGCGGTGCTTGGGGAACAGCACCCCCCGCGAGACCTCACCGACCTGGTGGCCGGCGCGGCCGACCCGCTGCATGCCGGAGGCGACCGAGGGCGGTGCCTCGACCTGCACGACCAGGTCGACGGCACCCATGTCGATGCCCAGCTCCAGGCTCGATGTCGCCACCACGCAGGGCAGCCGACCGCGCTTGAGGTCGTCCTCGATCAGCGCCCGCTGCTCCTTGCTGACCGAGCCGTGGTGCGCGCGGGCGATCACCGTGAAGACGCTGTTGTCAGCGCCCAGCGCCTTGCCGCTCTGTGCCATCACCTGTGCGGGAACGCTCTCGTCGTCGAGGTCGACGCCCTGGCGCTCGGCGGCGATCTCGTTCAGCCTGGACGTCAGCCGCTCGGCGAGCCGGCGGGAGTTGGCGAACACGATGGTCGACCGGTGATCGCCGATCAGGTCGGCGATCCGCTCCTCCACATGCGGCCAGATCGACGCCCGGCGGTCGCCGCCCGCGGCCGGTCCCTCGAGGTCGTCGTCAGCGACCGTGCCCAGCTCGGTCATGTCCTCCACCGGGACCACCACGCGCAGGTCGATCTGCTTGCCGGCGTGCGGTGCGACCACCTCGACCGGCTGCGCACCACCCAGGAAGCGCGCCACCTCCTCGACCGGGCGGACGGTGGCAGACAGCCCGATCCGCTGGGCGGGTGCCTCGAGCAGCTCGTCGAGACGCTCGAGGGACAGCGCCAGGTGCGCACCGCGCTTGGTGCCCGCGACGGCGTGCACCTCGTCGACGATCACGGTGTCGACGCCGCGCAGCGACTCGCGCGCCTGCGAGGTCAGGATCAGGAACAGCGACTCCGGAGTGGTGATCAGGATGTCCGGAGGCGTTCTGCCGAACCTGCGTCGCTCGGTGGCCGGCGTGTCACCGGAGCGGACGCCGACCGAGATGTCGGGCTCGGGCTCGCCGAGCCGCTGGGCAGTGGCGCGGATGCCGGTCAGCGGCGCGCGCAGGTTGCGCTCGACGTCGACGGCGAGGGCTTTCAGCGGCGACACGTAGAGCACACGGCAGCGTCGCTGCGGCTCCTTCACCGGCGCGGCGACGGTCAGCCGGTCGAGGGCCCACAGGAACGCCGACAGGGTCTTGCCGGAACCCGTCGGTGCCACGACGAGGGCGTTGCGGCCGGCCGCGATCGCGTCCCATGCCCCGGCCTGGGCAGCCGTCGGCTCCGCGAACGACGCGGAGAACCACTCACGCGTCGCGGGGGAGAAGCGCTCGAGCGCCGACGGTGACTCGCCAGCCATGCTCCCCATCTAACCGGAAGCCGCCGACATTCCCACGTCGCCGGCCCCCACGCGCCATGTAACCGGGTGTTCCGGGGGCTCCCCAGGGCTCCCAGCACTTGGGATGCACCCATACGCCTTGGGAAGCAACCGTCGTCCGGCGGAAGGGGCAGTCGTCCGGCGGAAGGGGCAGTCGTCCGGCGGAAGGGTCAGTCGTCGGGCGGAAGGGGCGGTCGTCCGGAGGCAAGGGTCGGTCGTCCGGCGGGAGGCGACCGCCGTCCGGTGGGCGGGGCGCCCCGCGAAATCCGGTTGGGGCTGTCGGTGGCCGGGGATAGAGTCACGCAACGTGTCGATGGCTGCGGGTATCTCCGGTGAAGCCGCCCTGATCAGTGCGCGGAGGCTGGTCAAGCGGTACGGCGACTTCGAGGCCGTCCGGGGCATCGACGTCGAGGTGCACCAGGGCGAGGCCTTCGGGTTCCTCGGCCCCAACGGAGCCGGCAAGTCCTCGGCGATGCGGATGATCGCCTCGGTGTCGCCGATCACCAGCGGTGAGCTGCGGATCCTCGGGCTCGACCCGGCGCTGGAGGGTCCGCGGGTGCGCGCCCGGCTGGGGGTGTGCCCGCAGGAGGACCAGCTCGACATGGAGATCACGGTCCGGGAGAACCTCACCGTCTACGGCCGCTACTTCGGGCTGTCGCGGGCGGTGTGCCGTGAGCGCGCCGACGAGCTGCTGCGGTTCGTGTCGCTGACCGAGAAGGCCAACGCCACCGTCGAGGACCTCTCCGGGGGGATGAAGCGACGGCTGACGATCGCTCGCTCGCTGATCAACAAGCCCGACATCCTGCTGCTCGACGAGCCGACCACCGGCCTGGACCCGCAGGCACGGCACCTGTTGTGGGACCAGCTGGTCCGGCTCAAGCAGCAGGGCGTGACCCTGGTGCTCACCACGCACTACATGGACGAGGCCGAGCAGCTGTGCGACCGGCTGGTGGTGATGGACGCCGGACGGATCGTGGCCGAGGGGTCTCCGCTGGAGCTGATCGCCCAGCACGCCAGCCGCGAGGTGACCGAGCTGAGGTTCGGCGTCGGCGAGCACGAGCGGCTCGCCGAGAAGGTCGAGGACCTCGCCGAGCGGGTGGAGGTGCTGCCAGACCGGCTGCTGCTCTACACCGACGACGGTGAGGCGGCCTCGGCGGCGGTACACGAGCGGGGGCTGCGGCCGACCGCCGTGCTCGTCCGGCGCGCCACCCTCGAGGACGTCTTCCTGCGGCTGACCGGCCGCTCGCTGGTGGACTGATGGCCACCGAGGCCGTCCGCTCCGACGGCGCGGGGCCGGCGACACGTCCCCCTCCGGCGCTGCGTACGACGTTCGAGCTGGCCTGGCGGCAGCTCGACTACTGGGTCACAGTCTACCGCCGCACCTGGCGCGGCTCCGCGGTGAGCAGCTTTGTGATGCCGCTGCTCTACCTCACGGCGATGGGTGTCGGGCTCGGGAGCTTCATCGACAGTCCCGGAGCCGCGCAGCGACTGGGCGGCTCCAGCTACCTGCAGTTCGTGGCGCCGGGGCTGCTGGCTGCCACCGCGATGCAGACCGCGATCGGAGAGTCCACCTGGCCGGTGCTGGCGAACTTCAAGTGGACGAAGGTCTACCTCTCGATGGTCGCGACCCCGCTCGGCGTGCCCTCGGTGCTGCTCGCGCACCTGTCGTACGTCGCCTTCCGGCTCACCGTCACCTGTGCCGTGTTCGTCCTCATGATCTCCGTGTTCGGGCTCGTGCCGTCGGTGCCGGCGGCTCTGCTCGCGGTGCTGGTCGCCACCGTCATCGGCCTGGCCCACGCCACGCCGGTGTTCGCCTACGCGGCGACCCTCGAGCGCGACTCCGGCTTCGCGGCGTTGTTCCGGCTCGGGGTGATGCCGATGTTCCTGTTCTCCGGTGCCTTCTTCCCGGTGTCGCAGCTGCCGATGGTGTTCGAGTGGCTGGCGTACGCCACGCCGCTGTTCCACGGAGTCGAGCTGGCCCGGATGCTGACGACCGGCGACGTCGAGATCGGGATGGCTGCGCTGCACACGGCGTACCCCCTGCTCTGGCTCGTCGGTGGGTGGCTGGTCGCGCTGCGTACCTTCTCCCGGCGGCTGGTGCGATGACGGGCAGGAGGTGACGGCATGGCGACGCTGACGGCGCGGGTCCTTCCGCTGCCCGTGAGGTCCAAGGGGTGGCGGCTCGTCGAGCGCAACTTCCTCGTCTACAAGCGCGGCTGGCTCGTCTTCCTCACCGGGTTCCTCGAGCCGGTGCTCTACCTGTTCTCGATCGGCATCGGTGTGTCGGTGCTGGTGGGCGACTTCACCCTCAACGGCGAGCGGGTCCCCTACACCGAGTTCGTGGCGCCGGCGCTGCTGGCGGCCTCGGCGATGAACGGCGCGATCTTCGACTCGACGTACAACATCTTCTTCCGGATGAAGTACGCCAAGCTCTACGACACGGTGCTGGCCACACCGCTACGTCCCTGGGACGTGGCGACCGGCGAGATCACCTGGGCGCTGCTGCGCGGTGGCGTCTACTCCACCGGCTTCCTGCTGGTGATGCTGGCGATGGGTCTCGTCGACTCGTGGTTCGCGCTGCTGGCGTTGCCGGCCACGCTGCTGATCGGGTTCGGTTTCGCCGGGGTCGGGATGGCGCTGACCACGTTCATGCGCAGCTGGCAGGACTTCGAGTTCGTCCAGCTGGCGATCCTGCCGATGTTCCTGTTCTCGGCGACCTTCTACCCGCTGTCGGCCTACCCGACTGCACTGCAGTGGGTGGTCGAGCTCACCCCGCTGTACCGTGCCGTCGTAGTCTGCCGTGAGCTCCTCACCGGCGCGCTGTCGCTCGGGTCGCTGGCGTCGGTCGTCTACCTGCTCGTGATGGGTGGTGTGGGGCTGTACGTCGCATCCGGTCGACTCGGGAAGCTGCTGCTGAAGTGAGACACACGGAGTTCTGGGCTCGGATGGAGCATCATCTGGGGTCGACGTACGCCCGCACCTGGGCCCGTGAGCAGGTGATCGCGGGGCTGGGAGGGCGCACCGTCGAGCAGGCGCTGGCCCAGGGGGAGACCCCGAAGACGGTGTGGCGGGCGGTGTGGGAGGTGCTGCGGCTCCCCGCGTCCGAGCGGTGAACAGGACGGCGTCGGGAGACAACGGAGGATCGTGTGGGTAGGAGCACACAGGATTCTCCGCTGTTCGTGGGAGAGGAGGGTACGTCGATGGGCAGTGAGTTCGATGCGGACACGGCGGTGGAGTCACCTGCACCGCAGCGGTACTCCGGTGTGGTCTCGGACCGTTGGAACACCGCGGCCGGTCCCAACGGCGGCTACCTGCTGGCGTTGTGCATGCAGGCCCTGCGGCAGGAGATGCCATTCCCCGACCCGGTGGTGATCTCGGCGTTCTTCCTCCGTCCGGTCCGCGTCGGTGACGTCGTCCTGGATGCGCACGCGGTGCGCGCGGGCCGTCGTACCGCGACTGGAGAGGCCCGGATGGAGCAGGACGGCAGGGAGACCGTGCGCGTGCTCTCGACGTTCGCCGACCTCGACCGGGCCGACGGCCGGACACTGGTCCTCGACGAGATGCCCGACCTGCCTGCGCCGGAGACGTGCCTGGACGCAGTGGCCGACGCCGCGGTGACGCTGCCGGCCCCGATCCTCGAGCGGGTGGAGTACCGCTTCGCCAGCCTGCCCGGCTGGGCGCACGGACGGCCGGGCAACGAGCCCCGGATGGAGTTCTGGATGCGGCTGAAGGACGGCCGTGACCCCGACCTGGCCAGCGTCGCGCTGATGGTCGACGCCGCGCCTCCGGCGGTGCTCGACATCGGCGCGCGGCACTCCACCACGATGGAGCTGAGCATCCACCTACGCGCCCGGCCGGCGCCGGGCTGGCTGGCCTGCAGGGTCGGCACCCGCTACGTGATGCGCGGGATGCACGAGGAGGACTTCGAGGTCTGGGACTCCGCCGGCACCCTGGTGGCCCAGTCCCGCCAGCTCGCGCTGCTGTCGGACGACGGCGGCACACCGTGACCGCCATGCACACAGACGCCGCCGTGGCCTCGGTGCAGAAGCGCACCGTCACCACACTGGTCGGTGTCCAGGCACTCGGCGGTATCGGGGTGACCTCGGGCATCGCGGTGGCCACGTTGCTCGCGGAGGAGATCCTGGGCTCGGCCTCCCTGGCCGGGCTCGCGCAGACCACCCAGGTGCTCGGTGCCGCCGTGGCGTCGTTCCTGGTCGCCCGGGTGATGTCGATGCGGGGGCGTCGTGTCGGGCTCGCCGTGGGTCTCGGCACCAGTGCGGTGGGCGCGGCGTTGTGCATCCTCGCCGGTGTCCTGGACTCGTTCGTCGTGCTGCTCCTCGGCACCCTGCTGCTGGGCTCGGCCACCGCGTCCAACGGCCAGGCCCGGTACGCCGCCACCGACCTGGCGCCGGCGGCACACCGGGCACGGGCGCTGTCGATCGTGGTATGGGCGACGACCCTCGGCGCCGTGATCGGGCCGAACCTCACCGGCCCCGGTGCGGCGGTGGCCCGCGTGCTGGGTGTGCCCGAGCTCGCCGGACCGTTCGTGTTCTCGGTCGTCGCGGTCACCGCGGCCGTGGCGGTGGCGTGGGTATGGCTGCGCCCTGACCCGCTGCTGATGTCCCGCGAGCTGGCTGCCTCGCGTGGCGAGGTCGTCAACCCGCACGCGCGGCTCGGCCAGGTGTGGCGTGTGGTCCGTCCGCGTCCGCGCGCGCTGGCCGCGATGGCCGCGATCGCGACCGCGCACGCGGTGATGGTCTCGGTGATGGTCATGACTCCGCTGCACATGCACCACGGAGGTGCCGACCTGCGGGTCATCGGGTTCGTGATCAGCATGCACGTGCTGGGCATGTTCGCGTTCTCGCCGATCGTCGGCGTGCTCGCCGACCGGCTGGGGCGGGCCGCCGTACTCGCGCTCGGTGGCGGCCTGCTGCTGGTCTCGGTGGTGCTCGCCGGGTCGGCCCCTGCGGGGCAGTCGGTGGCGCTGACGGCCGGGCTGTTCCTGCTGGGGCTCGGCTGGTCGTGCTGCCTGGTGGCGTCGTCGGCGCTGCTGGTCGACTCGGTGCCCTTCGACGACCGGCCGGGCGTGCAGGGTGCCTCGGACCTGCTGATGAACGGGTTCGCCGCCCTCGGGGGTGCCCTGGCCGGGTGGGTGGTGGCGACGGCGGGGTACGACGTACTCAACGTGGCCGCCGGTGTGCTCGCGCTGGTCGTCCTCGTGGCGGCGGCGGTGGCGCGCGCTGCGTCCCGCGAGCCGGTGCAGTAGCGGACGGCGGGGTCGCGTGCGGCGTGTCGTCGTGCTTCGAACAGGCGTTCGGACTAGTTTGTGTGCACAAGCCCGCGCAGATGGGGCTGCGTCCACAGGCGGGAGCGCTCCCAGCGCACTGTCGGTGGCGAGTCCTAGCGTTGCGGCCGATGAAGAAGAAAGCACACGGGCGACAGGCCCGCCGAGACGACACACGGGTGGCACAGATGGCTGGAGGAGACCGGGAGAAGGCCCTCGACACTGCGATGGCGCAGATC
>JBOHDD010000222.1:0-3277 GCA_050699155.1 Nocardioidaceae bacterium | reverse complement strand
GGTCCAGCACCGTGCTTCCCCTATCGGTCACGGCAACGTTGTTGACCAGGACGTCGATGCTGCCGAACGCGCCCACCACGTCGGCCACCATGCGCTGGACCTCCTCGGAGGACGAGACGTCGCACTGCACGAAGCGGGCTGCGCCCTCGCGCACACCCTCCAGCTCCACGACCGTCGCCTCACCCCGAGCCGTGTCCAGGTCGACGACGGCGACCTGCGCTCCTTCCCGGACCAGCCGGTGCCCGACCGCCTGACCGACGTTGCGCCCGCCCCCGGTGACGACGGCGACCCTTCCCTCGAAACGCCTCGCAGTGACCTGCGGCCCGGTCGGATCTGCGCTGCTCACGGACGCTCACCCTCTCTGATTTCGGCGGTCGCGTCGTCGTCGACGACCCAGGTGTGCCCGCTCCTCACGACGACCACCCCATAGGAGTCTCGTGCGGCCTCAGGCGAGACATAGCCCTCCCGCACATCCCAGAGGACCCGTTCCACGTTGCGGCTGAGTGGGTCCCCGAAACCACCCGCACCCGTCATCTCCCTCCGCAGCACGTCCCCGGCGTGCAGGCGAACGTTGCCGTCGCTCGTCTTCACCGTGTGCTCCTCGGTGGTGTCGGGGTTGACGACCGTGGCTCCGCTGGCGCCGGACTCGCCTCCATCCCTCCCACGTGGCGGCGTTCGCAGATGGCCGCCGCGGGTGGAGAACTGCCCCTCGCCCTGCATGCGGTACTCACGCACGTACGACAACCCGCCGCGGAACCGGCCAGCACCGCCGGAGTCGGGGACGAGCTCGAAACGCACCATCTCCACGGGGAACTCGGACTCGATGATCTCCACCGGCGTGATCGCTCCGTTCGCCACATGCGCCTTCGACGCAGAGACGCCGTCCTTGTCGGCACGTGCCCCCACGGCACCGGCCGGAAGCTCGTACTGCACCAGCGGATACCGCTGTTCCGCGATGACGTGTGACAGGGTGCCGCTGACTCCGCGACTGCACTCCGCGATCCGCGCACGTGGGTGCGCGGGACGTAGCGCATCGAGTACCGCCTCCACGGCCACGTTCGCAATGGGCATGTATGTGTTGACCGGCGCCGGCATCTTGGGCGACAGGACCGAGCCCTCGCGGACGACGAGCTCGGCGGCCAGGCTCAGGCCCTGGTTGGACGGGAGCTCGGGGTCGATCAGGCACTTCAGCACATAGCTGCACACCGCGCGGACCAGCGGTGGCCGGATGTTGTAGGGCCCCGCCACCTGGTCGTCCGACCGCGAGAAGTCGAATGTCGCATGCCCACCTTCGATGCGCACAACGACACGCACCCAGACGGGGTCCCCTCCCTCCAGTCCCTCGCTGTGCAGGCATGCGGACCCCTCGAACTCCCCGTCCGGCCAGTCCGCTATCGCGGCCCGCATCCGCTCGAGCGTCATCAGGTACAGCCTCTCGGCGGCGTCGGCCACGATGCCGGAGCCGTACTTCCGGCACAACGCCGTCACCCGCGAGGCCCCCAGTGCCGTGGCGCCGACCTGTCCGCGCAGGTCGCCGATCACCAGCTCCGGGGTACGGCTGTTCGCCCGGAGTAGCGCGTCGACCTCACGGACGGCCTCTCCGGCCCGGTAGAAGCGGACCGGCGGCACCATGATCCCCTCATGGAAGATCTCGCGTGCCTGGCCCGAGCTGCTGCCGGGGACGAGTCCACCAATGTCGCTCTTGTGCGCCATGCTGGCACTGAACCCGAAGAGCCGGCCGTCCACCATGATCGGCGAGATGACAGCCATGTCCGGTGCGTGCGGGCTGCCCCCGTGGTACGGGTGGTTCACCACGAAGGCGTCACCGTCGCACAGCTCATCGACGCCGTAGCTCCTCAGCAGTGACTCCACACATGCCGGGAAGGCACCGAGGTGCAGCGGCAGCACGGTGAACTGCGACAGCACGTGGCCGGACGGATCGAGAATGGCGCAGCTGGCGTCGCGCGACTCGCGGATGATCGTCGAGTACCCGGTGCAGAACAGCGAGTTCTGCATCTCCTGCACGATCCCGGCCAGGCTCTGGCCGACCACCTCCACGGTGATCGGGTCGAGCCCGTTCCTCGTGGTCATGGCGCGTGAACGGCTTCCACCAGAAGGTTCCCGAACTCGTCGACCGTCACCGCCTGGTCCGGACAGACGACGGTGGTGGCGTCGTACTGGTCGACCACGGCCGGCCCGGAGAACTGGTGACCGGCCAGCAGCTTGTCACGGTCATAGACCGGCACCGTTCTCATTCCGGGTGCCGGCAGGGAGACGAACACCTCTCTGGTGCCTGTCTGGGCATCCTGGACCGGACCCGACGCGGTGTCGAGACGCGCCAGGTCGACATGTGGTACCAGGCCGATCGCCTCGACCCGGTAGTTCACCACCTCCACGGGCTGTCCTGGAGCAGCATGCCCGTGGCACAACCGGTGGATGTCGTCGAACCGGCTCCGGTAGCGCGACAGGTCTGCGTCGGCGAGGGGCACGCCGTCGAGCGGGACCGGGTTCTCATAGCCCTGGCCGGCGTAGCGCATGTCCAGGAAGTAGCGGAACCGGACCTGGTCGGACTCGAACCCCTCGTCCTTCAGCTGCGCCGCCGCCGCAGACCCGAGGTCCCGGAAGAGAGCGGTCGCGCTCTCGCCGGTCACCCGGTCGATGTCGTCGAGCCGACTCCGGACGTAGTCGTGCTTGACGTCGGACATCAGCAGGCCAAGGGCGGAGTTCGCGCCAGGTGCCGGTGGCACGAGAAGCCTGGGCAGTCCGAGGTCCTGAGCGACCTGGCACGCGTGCACGGGTCCCGCGCCACCGAACGGCACCAGTGTGAAGTCCCGCAGGTCGAACCCGCGCTCGGTGGAGATGGCCTTGATGGCCTCGGCCATCTTGACGTTCACGATCTTGACGATGCCCTCCGCCGCGCGCAGCACGTCGATGCCGAGCGGCTCGGCGACCTGGCTACGGATCGCTCGCTCGGCCTCGTCGGCGTCGATGCTCATCGCGCCGCCCAGCAGCCACCCCGGGCTCAGGTACCCGAGCACGACGTCGGCATCGGTGACCGTGGGCCGGTGGCCGCCACGCCCATAGCATGCGGGGCCCGGATCGGCCCCCGCGCTCTGTGGACCCACGTGCAGCGCCCCCTGCGCATCCACCGACGCCACGGTCCCACCGCCGGCACTCACGGTGTTGATGTCGAGCATGGGAACTGCGATGTCCCGACCGCCGATCTTGCTGCGATCGGTGATCACCGGCTCCCCTTCCTGGACGAGCGACACGTCAC
>JBOHDD010000221.1:0-2382 GCA_050699155.1 Nocardioidaceae bacterium | reverse complement strand
CACCCCGCCGCGGGCCGTCGCGAGCGACTCGCCGGCCGCTACGCCCGACGTCGGTCCTGGGAACCCCGCGGCGTCTTCTGACGCGGCACCGGTGAGGGTGGCCGCCCGATACGCCTTCCCGGTGCGTGGGCGCACGTCGTACAGCCGGGTGCATCACGACTATCCGGCCGCCGACGTCTTCGCCCGCTGTGGCACGGAGGTCGTCGCTCCGACCGGTGGTGTGGTGCTCGAGGTGATGCGCCGGGACCGCTTCGACCCCGACGTGGACAACCCGGCGTTGCGCGGTGGTCGGTCCTGGTCGCTGGCCGGCGACGACGGTGTCCGCTACTACGGCAGTCATCTGGCGGCCGTGTCCGACCGTGTCGTGCGGGGTCGGCGGTTGCGGGCAGGCGCTCACATCGGGCAGGTCGGTCAGTCCGGCAACGCCAGGGGCTCCGGGTGCCATCTGCACTTCGGCCTGAGCCCGGTGTGTCGTGGCCGGGGTGACTGGTGGGTCCGCCGCGGCACAGTGTCGCCGTACCCCTTCCTGCGGGCCTGGGAGCGGGGGAGGGATCGCTCGCCGGAGGACGCGGTTCGGCGCTGGCGCGGCCGCCACGGCTGCCCCGACCGCCCGCGCGGTGCGTAGTCGTCGGTCAGGCGGCGACGTCGACATCGAGTGGGGTGGTTCCGGTGTGGTCGACGAGCCAGTACTGGTGTTGAGGCGAGCGCCAGAGGAAGACGCCTGGCCAGGGTTGTCGAAGCGACCAGTCGGTGTGCGTCTTGAGTCTGTGGTGCCGGGTGCAGAGGGCACCGAGGTTGCAGGCGCAGGTGGGGCCGTGCGGCCAGGGCCTGGTGTGGTCGAGCTGGCAGGCCCGGGCGCGGCGGTTGCAGCCGGGGAAGCGGCAGGTGCGGTCGCGGGCACAGACGACGTCGCGGGTGTGCTGGCTGGGCCGGTAGCCAGCGTCTGTCGTGCACCCGTCTGCGTGCCGCTCGGCGGTGTCTGCCACGACGCGGACCCGGCTGTCGGCCAGCACCGATGTCAGGCTCCACAGTGGCATCCAGCCGACGCCCTCGACCTCGGCCAGGCCCTTGCGGGTGCTCCAGGCCTCGGGATCGGTCTGCACGTGCACCACGGTGGTCGGTAGGGGACTGCTGCGGTCTCCACCACTGCCGGTGGCGCGGTCGTGCACGCGTTGCAGGCCGGCGGGGTCGGCCAAGAGGGTGAGCGCGTGGGCACGCAGTGCTTCCCAGTCGGTGTCGGGGTCGAGGCGGCGAAGCCAGCCCGCGACGGTGGTGATTTGCTGGTCGAGGCGCTGGGCTCCGGTGGGGTCGAGCTCGCCGAAGATGCTGGTGGTCTGGGCATCCGGTTGCGTCTGGAAGCCGACGTATCGGCGACGTGTGCCGCCGTCGGCGTCGTCGTCGACCCGGTCGGGGTCGGCGGCCGCGACCACATCCTGGATCCTCGTCCGGAGCTTGCCCGGGGTGAGCCGGGTGGCCGAGGTGAACAGCCGTGGGTCCACCCGGGCGGAGGCCAGCTTCGCCGGCGACAGGCGCCTGGTCCCGGCCGCGATCATCCGTGCCGCCTGCCACGACAGCGCCCCGCCGCGCAGTCCGCACAGCACCCACGGCAGCCGGTAGCGCAGGTCCAGCACGTCGCCGAGCATCGCCCCGGCAGTGGCCGGCGCCACCCGCAGCACCGGCGCCAGCAGGTCGGCCGCGAACTCGTCCACCCACGGGGTGCCCGATCCTCCGAACTGCACCGGCCGCGGTCCGCCGCGCGGCCGCCGGGCTGGGCGCTTCGCCGTGGCGTCCTCGGCTTCGGGATCGTCGTCGGGATCGGACTGCTGGTGCCGCTCGGCGAGGTCGACGAGGCCGCTGACCCGTCGTGAGGCCACCCAGGCCTCCAGCTTGTTGGTCGCCGCCAGGTAGGCCATCAGCGCGTCGTCGTCCAGCGTGCCGGGGTTGGCCGCGTCGAGCTCTGCGGCAAGGGCAGGCCCGGGCGGTTGGGAGAACCTCGGCAGCTCGAACATGTCTTCGACCCTAGACCTCGCCACCGACAGTCTCGTTGCGTCGACGGCCCGACCGGGGATGGCGGCCGTTCTGTCCCTCGGCCAGGGGGTGGGAACGCTGAGTTCGGGGAACTCCTCATGCTTCCCGCTCGTCGCCTACGATGGCGGGTGCGGCAAGTCCGTCTCGCGAGAACTTGCGCACCATCCGCTGCCTGCCCGGTGGCGGGTTCACCCGGTACCTCGAGGAGTCAGCGCTCGTGCCCGCACTGTTGGACAAGATCCTCCGGATCGGCGAGGGGAAGATCCTTCGTCAGCTCGAGTCGGTCGCCAAGCAGGTCAACGCCATCGAGGACGACTTCGTGGCGATGAGCGACGACGAGCTGCGCGGCCAGAC
>JBOHDD010000220.1:0-10464 GCA_050699155.1 Nocardioidaceae bacterium | reverse complement strand
GACGTGGATGCGCTCCACGGGCACCGCCGAGCTCCAGGACCGCAGGACGGCGGTGACGTCCTCGTGCATCCAGAAGCCGCGCGCCGGGTTGCTACCGGCGGCCAGCGGGTCGCGGAGCGCGTCGGCGTACTCCTTCAACGTGTGGGTGGCGCCGTTTTTGATCTCCTCCTGCCAGTGCGACACCAGTACCCGGGCGAGGTCGCGTACGGTCACCACCACGTGCACGTCGGCGTGCGGGAACGACGACACCGCACGACGCACCTGGCGTGGAGTGGCCACGCTGAGACGTTCCTCGGACACGATCGCGGTCGGCAGTCCCGAGCCGTTGACCTCGGCCGCGAGCCGGTCCCAGGCACCGGGCACGCGCGCGTCGTGCGTGCCGCGGAACTGCCGGTCGATCACGTCGAGGGCGGCGAAGGTCACCTCACGGCGCCGCGGCGGCAGGTAGACGCCGGCCCTGCGCAGCGCCCGGCGGTTCTCCCGGATCATGTTCTGCAGGTACGTCGTGCCGGTCTTGTACAGCCCGACGTGCAGTACGACCCGACGCGTCGGGCGGTCATGCCGGCTCGTCTGGCGTGCACTCATGCGGGTGGACCATACATCGGCCACTCGATCACCGGGCAGCGGTCCATCGTCATCTCCACACCGGCGGCCGTCGTGCGAGCGTAGGCCGTCTCGTCGAGCACCCCGAGCTGGAACCAGACCGCGTGTGCGCCGATCTCGACCGCCCGGTCGGCGAACTCACCAGCCGCCTCGGACCGGCGGAACACGTCGACGCAGTCGACCTCGAACGGGATGTCGCCGAGCTCGGCATACCCCTTCTCGCCGAAGACCGTTGCCGCCTGCGGGTGCACCGGCACGATCCGCTTGCCGTGCTGCTGCAGGAAGTGCGCGACCCGGTGCGCGGCACGGAACGGGTTGTCCCGAAGGCCGACGACCGCCCATGTGTCGCACGCATCCAGGATCCACCGGATGGTGTCCGGGCTGTGCCACGGCTGGGTGCTGCTCATATCTGGAGCATGGCACGTCCCGGGCCTCGGGGCCCGCCATCCGGCCGCGCGACGGCTGTGCGTTCTCGGTCACATCGTGTTGCCGGCTACCGCGGCAGGCCGGTCTTGGTGCACAGCCGCCGGCCGATCTCGTCGGTGTTGTCCTCGGCGATCAGCTCGAACATCTCGCTGGCCCGCTCGTCGTCCCAGTTGACCGCGAGGTCGGAGATCGGCACCGTGCAGGTCCGACCCTGGTTGCCGCTGACCTTGCGCATCGCCCAGGCGAACCGGGCCAGGTCGATCGGGCCGACGTTGTCGCCGGTGCGCAGGGCGTCGGCGCTGGCGGTGTTCAGCCTGTAGTAGCGGATCGGGTTGACGAAGGTCCATGGGGAGGCGGCCTTGTCAGCGACCCCTCCGATGACCTCGCGCTGGCGACCACCGCGGGCGATGTCTCCGGTTGCGTCGAGCTTCCTGGAGCGCACGTATCCCAGGGCCGTGGCCCCGTCGGCCTCCTGGCAGCCCTTCTCGATGTCCAGGCCGGCGAGCTTGTCCTGCATCGCGGTCTTGGGGCAGATCTTCACCCCACCGACCGAGTCGACCACGTTGACGAAGCCGCCCAGGCCGATCTCGACGTAGTTGTCGACGCGCAGCCCCGTCTCGGACTCGACGGTGCGCACGAGCTTCTTGGGGCCGCCGACGGCGAACGCCGCGTTGATCTTGTCGGTGCCGTAGCCGGGGATGTCCACGATCGAGTCTCGCGGCAGGCTGACCAGCAGGGTCTCGCCGCCGAAGCGCGGCTCGTGCAGCAGCAGGATGGTGTCGGTGCGCTGGCCCGACACGTTGCCGGTGGCCAGCTCCCGGCGCTCCTTGCGGGTGAGGCCCTCGCGACTGTCGGACCCGACCAGGAGGTACGTCGCACCGGGAGTCGCCTCCGGTCGGTTGGCCCCGGGCTCGGCGTCGACCTGCTCGATCTTCGAGATCGCCCAGATCGGCACCGCGACCAGGAACACCAGCCACGCGAGCAGGACCAGCAGGACCACTCGACCCCACCGTGGCCGGTGAGGTCTCCGGCCGGGACCCCGCGGGGTGGGTGTGTGCCGTGGACCCGACGGCGGTGGCGGCCCGGTCGGGCGGTCGGCGGAGCGCCGCGCCTCGGTGCGCGGTGACCGACCGCCGACCGGCATCACCCGGGTCGGCTCGGGGTCGTCGCCCGCGGAGGCTTCCGGGTCGTGGCGTGACGCGGCGACGCGACGGGTCGCCGCGTCGTCCTCGTCCTGCCGCCCGTAGAGCCAGTCGTAACCGCGATCGCGGGGGGTCTTGCGATCAGCCATGACCGAGAGGCTACCCGGCGGTTCGGCAATCACCGCACCCCTCGGCGTGCCGCCGCCGGTGTTACTGGTGTGGCTGGTGATACTTGGCGCGGACTGGCACAAACCACTTGGAGGGGACGGAATGGCCCCTGGCGCACCGCCGCAGGCACCACGGCGCACACGCACCGCCGAGCAGACCGGCTCCGTGCGGGTGCGGTTCCGGCGCTCCCTTGCGCTGCTGCTGATGACGCTGGTCATGCCAGGCTCGGCCCAGCTCGTCGCGGGCAACCGGCGAGTGGGTCGGGCGGTCCTGCGGGTGCTCGCCGGCATGGTGGCGGTCATCCTGCTGCTGGCGATGCTGGGGAAGGCCTGGCCCAGCGCACTGTCGGCGATGCTCTTCAGCCCGGTGGTGCTGGGGCTGCTGCGGGTCATGCTGGTGCTGTTTGCGATCGGCTGGGCGGCGCTGTTCGTCGACGCCTGGCGGATCGGTGACCCGCTCGGCCTGCAGCAGGGCCAGCGTCTCGCGGTCTTCTCGCTCAACGGTGTGCTGTGCCTCGTGGTCTCGGGCGCGCTGCTGTTCGGCTCTCACCTGGTCGGGGTCCAGCGCACCCTCGTCGTGGACATGTTCGGCAGCGAGACGGTCTCCTCGACCGAGGGTGGGCGCTACAACGTGCTGCTGCTCGGTGGGGACGCGGGCGAGAGCCGCGACGGGCTGCGACCGGACAGCATCACCGTCGCCAGCATCGACGAGGACTCCGGACGGACGGTGCTGTTCAGCCTGCCACGCAACCTCGAGGACGCCCCCTTCCCCGAGGACACCCCGATGCACGAGGAGTTCCCCGACGGGTTCGACTGCGGTGGGTGCTACCTCAACTCGCTCTACACCTGGGCCACCGACAACGCCGACCTGTTCCCCAAGGACATCGAGGACGTCGGCGCGTACGCCACCCGGGAAGCCGTGGAGGAGACCACCGGCCTCAAGATCAACTACTACGCGATGGTCGACCTGCGCGGGTTCCAGGACCTCGTGGACGCGGTCGGCGGGGTCACGCTCGACGTACCCGAGCGGCTCCCGATCGGGGGCGTGGGCGGCCCGATCAAGGGGTGGATCGCGCCCGGCCGCCGGCACCTCGACGGCTTCGAGACGCTCTGGTTCGCGCGCAGCCGGGCGACCTCCGACGACTACTCGCGGATGGCACGGCAGAAGTGTGTGATCAACGCCATGCTCACCCAGCTGAGCCCTCGCACCGTGCTCACCCGGTTCCAGGACATCGCCGACGCGAGCAAGCAGGTCGTCACCACCGACGTCCCGGCCTCGGAGCTGGACACGTTCCTGCGGCTCGCCGGCAAGGCGAAGGACCTGCCGGTCTCGTCGGTGTCCTTCGTGCCGCCGGAGATCGAGACCTACGACCCCGACTACGACAAGATCCGCAGCATGGTCGAGGAGGCTCTGGACAGGGCCGAGGCAGCCGACGAGCCGGGCTCGCGGTCGAGGTCGGTGCGGACGGCGGCCGACGCGGCCGGTCACGCCGAGCGAGCGGCGTACCGGGAGGCCGCCGCCGAGCACCAGAAGGCCAACCAGAGCGACGACGTAGAGCGGTCCTGCGGCTGACCCCGCTGGGCTCAGGTGGGGCGGTGGAAGTGCTCCGCGCGCCCCTCGTTGGTGAGCCGTAGCCAGGTGCGGAACGCGGTCGGGTCGCGTTGCTGGACCAGGAAGTACCAGCCGTAGCGCAGCAGGTCGAACGCGGCGTACCGGCGCATCCCCGGCTGGCTGGTGAGGAAGCCTCGGTTGCGGAACGTGAAGAACCGCTTGGCCTCGTCGTCGGGCACCAGCACCTGGGTGCGTCCGGCGAGCGTGCTCCGCCACTCCGGCTGTCCGCTCGGGTGCGCGTACGACGCGGTCGCGGCGGTGCCGAAGGCCACACCCGAACGCTTCACGCGGCGGTGCATGTCGACCTCGTCACCCCGGACGAAGAGCCGCAGGTCCGGCACCCCGACGCGCTCCAGCGTGGTCGCGGAGACCAGCGCACCGTTGAAGAGGGCGGCGATACCGGGCAGGAAGTCCGAGGCGATGTCGTCCCTGGTGCCCGCCCACACCGCCCCACGTCGCAACGGGAACGCCAGCCGGTCGTGGTCCTCGGTGTCGACCACGAGTGGTGAGACCAGGCCCAGGCCTTCCTGGTGTGCCGTGTCGAGCAGCGTGCCGAGTACCTTCTCGCCCACCGGGTAGCCGTCGTCGTCGGCCAGCCAGACCCAGTCCGCGCCCAGTGCCAGGGCGTGCAGGATGCCGAGCGCGAACCCGCCGGCACCGCCCAGGTTGCGCCGTGACCCCAGGTAGGTCGCGGGCAGACCGCTGCGTTCGAGCAGGGCCTCGACATCGCTGTCGGGCCCGTTGTCGACCACCACCACATGGTCGGGGCGGTGTTGCTGTGCGGCGAGCTCGCGCAACGAGCGGGACAGGGTCTCGGGCCGGTGCCGGGTGACGACGACCGCGACCACCTGAGGGTCGCCGGGCGCACCGGACTCGTCGGGGTGCACAGCGTCCTGGTCGTCCGTCGATAGGCTGGTCGCTCGCACGTAGGGGAGCCTAGAGGATCGAGCGTGTCCAGCGTGGGCACCACAGGGTACGACGACAGGAGCAGCCGTGGGTGAGCCGTTCTCGCTGCTGCTCTCTGTCTGGGCGGGCGACAACGCCCACGACCTCGTGCGTGCATTCCACAGCACCGTCGACGAGCAGACGCGGCGTCCCGACCAGGTCGTGATCGTGCGCGACGGCCCCGTCGGCCAGGAGATGAGCGGCTGCCTCGACGAGCTGGTGCGCACCAGCCCGGTCAAGACCGACCTGGTCACCCTCGAGCACAACCTCGGGCTCGGCCCGGCCCTCGACGCCGGCCTGGCCCGCTGTGCCCACGACGTCGTGGCCAGGATGGACGCCGACGACGTGAGCCTGCCCCACAGGTTCGACGTCCAGCTGCCGGTGATCGAGTCGGGTGTCGACATCGTCGGCTCCGGCCTGCTGGAGTTCGGCGACGACCCCGCCGACGTCGTGGGACGCCGTACGCCGCCGGTCGACCCGCAGGTGATCGTCGCCAGGTCACGCTTCGCCGACCCCTTCAACCACCCGACAGTGGTCTACCGGGCGGCGGCGGTCCGGGCGGTCGGCGGCTACAAGGACCTCCCCCTGATGGAGGACTACCTGCTGTTTGCCAAGATGATCGCCAATGGCGCTCGCGTCGCCAACATCGCCGAGCCGCTGGTCTGCTACCGCGTCGGCGCCGGTGCCTACGCCCGTCGGGGCGGGCTCGGGCTGCTGCGGTCGGAGCTGCGGCTGCAGCGTCGGTTCCGTGAGCTGGGTTTCGTCACCCGCAGCCAGTACGCCCGCAATGTCGTCGTCCGCGGCGGCTACCGTCTCGTGCCCGAGTCCATCCGTCGTACCGCCTACCAGCGGTTGATCGCGCCGTACGGCGAACGCCATGGCGCGTAGCTAGACTGCCGCTGCGACTGCCGCCGCATCCCCCACCAGGAGCAGATCTCGTGAATGTTGACCTCGTCGTCGTCGGTTCCGGCTTCTTCGGACTGACGATCGCTGAACGCTGTGCGACCCAGCTCGGCCTCAAGGTGCTGGTGATCGACCGGCGGAACCACATCGGCGGCAACGCCTACAGTGCCCCCGAGCCGGAGACCGGCATCGAGGTCCACCAGTACGGCGCGCATCTGTTCCACACCAGCAACCAGCGGGTGTGGGACTACGTCAACCAGTTCACGAAGTTCACCGGCTACCAGCACCGGGTGTTCACGATCTTCAAGGACCGCGTCTACCCGATGCCTGTCAACCTCGCGACGATCTGCGAGTACTTCGGCAGGTACATGACGCCGGACGAGGCGCGCGCCCTGGTCGCCGAGCAGGCCGACGAGATCGACTCGGCGAGGGCCGAGAACTTCGAGGAGAAGGGCATCTCGCTGGTCGGACGCCCGCTCTACGAGGCGTTCTTCCGCGGGTACACCGCCAAGCAGTGGCAGACCGACCCGAAGAACCTGCCCGCGGCGATCGTGTCGCGGCTGCCGGTGCGCTACAACTTCAACAACCGCTACTTCAGCGACAAGTTCGAGGGGCTGCCCGTCAACGGCTACACCGCCTGGCTGGAGACCATGGCCGACCACCCCAACATCGAGGTGCGACTCGACACCGACTTCTTCGACATGCGGGACGATGTCCTGGGCAACGTCCCGGTCGTCTACACCGGGCCGGTCGACGCCTACTTCGACTACGAGGCCGGCGACCTGTCCTGGCGCACGCTCGACTTCGAGCTCGAGGTCAAGAACGTCGGGGACTTCCAGGGCACGTCGGTGATGAACTACGCCGCCGAGGAGGTGCCGTACACCCGCATCCACGAGTTCCGGCACTTCCACCCCGAGCGCGACTGGTACCCCAAGGACAAGACCGTGATCATGCGCGAGTTCTCACGCTTCGCGGAGAAGGGTGACGAGCCCTACTACCCGATCAACACGGCCGAGGACCGCGAGAAGCTGCTGGCGTACCGCGACCTGGCCGGCAAGGAGCCGGACGTGCTCTTCGGCGGCAGGCTCGGGACGTACAAGTACCTCGACATGCACATGGCGATCGGCTCCGCCCTGACGATGTTCGACAACAAGCTGCGCCCCCACTTCGCCGAGGGCACGCCCTTGGCGAGTGGGGGAGTCGATGAGTGACCTCGGCGTACTCAGGCACACCGTGCTGCAGCAGGTCGTCTTCCCGAAGGGTCGCAGTCCGGTCGACTCCGCCGACAGTGGGGCCGCCGTCCTTCCCCTGTACGTCGCGGGGGAGGCGCGGCCGGAGCGCGTGGTGGACCGCGACGGTTACCGGGTACCCGCGGGGGAGCGGGTCTCCCTCGCCTCGTACTTCAACGCGTTCCCGGCCGCCTACTGGCAGCGGTGGACCGACGTCGAGGAGGTGACGCTGCGGCTCGAGCTGGTCGGCGACGCGACGGTGGAGCTGTTCGGCAGCGACGGCAGCGGACAGGCTCGACGGGTGACGGAGCGGCGTGTGTCGGGTGACGCGGCAGCTGTGGAGATGACGGTGCCGTTGGCGGGGTTCGACGCCGGCGGGTGGTTGTGGTGCGACGTGGTGGCGGGCCATGCCGACGTGACACTCGTCTCCGCCGGCTGGTGGGGCGGCCCGGTTCCGGACCGGCCGACGCCGACGGCGTCGCTGGGGATCACGACGTACAACCGTGTCGAGTCCTGCCTCGGTGTCCTGCGCCAGCTCGGCGACGACGACGGGTTGCTGCGGATGGTCGACGCGGTCTACGTGGTCGACCAGGGTGACGACAAGATCTCCTCCGCGCCCGGGTTCGCCGCCGCGACGGCCGGTCTGGGCGACAGGCTCACGGTGCTCGAGCAGCCCAACCTCGGTGGTTCCGGAGGCTTCGCCCGCTGCCAGCTCGAGACCGTGCGCGCCGGACGCAGCGACCACCTGGTCATCCTCGACGACGACGTCGTCCTGGAGACCGAGAGCATCCGCCGGGCGGTCACGTTCGCCGGTCGGTGCACCGTGCCGACACTGGTCGGCGCGCACATGTTCTCGCTGCTCGAGCCCACCCGGCTGCACTCGATGGCCGAGTGCGTGGACCTCGAGCGGTTCCGCTGGGGTCCCATGCACGAGAGCGAGCGTGAGCACGACCTCGCGGAGGCGGGACTTGTCGAGACGCCTTGGATGCATCGACGTGAGGACGTCAACTACAACGGCTGGTGGATGTGCCTGATACCGCGACAGGTGCTCGACGACATCGGTCTCTCGCTGCCGTTCTTCATCCGCTGGGACGACGCGGAGTACGGTCTGCGTGCCGGCGACGCGGGCTACCCCACGGTGTCGATGCCCGGCGTGGGCGTCTGGCACGTCCCGTGGACCCACAAGACCGACGCACTGGACTGGCAGGCCTACTTCCACCAGCGGAACCGGATCATCTCGGCGTTGTTGCACTCGCCACACCGCCACGGTGGCAGGCTCCTGCCGGAGCTGCTGATGCACCAGGTCAAGCACCTCTCGGCCATGCAGTACTCCACCGCCGAGCTTCGGCTGATGGCGATCGCGGACGTGCTCGACGGGCCCGAGGGCCTGCATGCAGCACTGGCCACGAAGGCCGGTGTTGCACGACGCGCGCGGACCACCTTCAGCGACGGTGACGTGCGCCCGGACGTGGCCGACTTCCCCCTGGCCGGCGACATGCGGCGGGGAGCTGGTCGTCGTACCCCTCGCTGGCTCGAAGCCGGCAGGGGCGTGGCGCGGCAGCTCCTGCCCGCGTCGGAGGAATCGAGACGAACGCCACAGGTGCATCTGGAGGCCGCGGACGCGCACTGGTCGCAGCTCCTGAAGTACGATTCGGCAGTTGTCTCGACCGCGGACGGCTCGGGTGCCGTCTGGTACCGGCGAGACCGAAAGATGTTCGTCGACATCGCCCGGCGCAGTCTGGTGATGCACCGGCGGCTTCATCGTGAGTGGCCGCGTCTGGCCGCTCAGTATCGCGACGCCCTGGCCGAGATCGCGTCACCCCCGGCCTGGGAGAGCACCTTCGAGGCCGTGAGGAGAGGCGCATGACCACCACCGACTCGGCGCCCCCCGCCCCGCTACGCGATCCCGCCGGGCGCGGTGGTCTGGCCGACGTGTTCCGGCGCCGCTACCTGTTGAGGTTGCTGGTGCGCAAGGAGGTCAAGGTCCGCTACCAGGGCTCGCTGCTGGGTATGGGCTGGAGCTACATCCAGCCGATCACCCGGTTCGGGGTCTACTTCGTGATCATCGGGATCGTCTTGGCGATGAACCGCCGCGTTCCCAACTTCGCCGTACACATCGTCGCCGGGATGACGCTGATCCACTTCTTCAGTGAGACGTTCGGCTCCACAACCCGGTCGGTGGTGAAGAACAAGTCGCTAGTGCGCAAGGTCGGGCTTCCCCGGGAGATGTTCCCGGTCGCGGCGACGCTGGTCTCGGCGGTCAACGTCATACCCGGGATGGTCATCCTGTTCATCGTGGCCGTGGTCACCGGCTGGCACCCCACGATGGACCTGGTGCCCTCCGCGCTGCTCGGCTTCTCCATCACCGCGACGTGGGCCTTCGGCCTCGGCCTGTTGTTCAGCGCCTTCAACGTCTACTACCGGGACTTCTCCAAGGTCGTGCAGATCGTCACGATGCTGCTGCCGTGGTCGACGCCGATGATCTACGACTACGCCCGGGTCGCGGACGTGTTCGCCGAGCGGCAGTGGTGGGCGCTCGAGCTGTACCTCGCCAACCCGATGACGAACGCGGTCATGCTGTTCCAGCAGGCGTTCTGGATCCCCACCGTCGACGACCGGGGACTGAGCAAGCCTGGTGCGCTCGACCCGCTCGACATGGCACCGAACCTGTACGAGCGCGGGCTGGTCATCCTCGTCTTCGGCGTGCTGCTGGTGTGGTTCGCGCAGAAGGCCTTCTCCCGTCTCGAAGCCAGTTTTGCGGAGCAGCTGTAGATGTCGACCGTGATCCAGATGGAGTCGGTGAGCAAGCAGTTCACGCTACGGCACGCCAAGACCCTCAAGCGCATGGCCACCCGGGCGATCAAGGGCAAGCCGCTGAAGGACAGCTTCTACGCCGTTCGTGACGTCTCGTTCGACGTCGAGGCCGGGCAGTCCATCGGGCTGATGGGGCACAACGGCTCGGGCAAGAGCACCTTGCTGAAGATGGTCTCCGGCGTGATGCGCCCGGACGCCGGTTCGGTCGGCGTGGCCGGCAAGGTGGCCGGGCTGATCGAGGTCGGCGCGGGGTTCCATCCGGACCTCAGCGGTCGGGAGAACGTCTACCTCAACGCCGCGATCCTCGGCATGAGCGAGGCAGAGATCGACCGCAAGTTCGACACGATGGTCGAGTTCGCCAACATCGGCCGCTTCATCGACACCGAGGTGCGGCACTACTCCTCCGGCATGTACATGCGGCTCGGGTTCGCCGTCGCCGTTCATGCCGAGTGCGACGTCTTCCTGGTCGACGAGGGGCTCGCGGTCGGCGACGCGCCGTTCAAGCGCAAGTGCATGCGCAAGATCCGCCAGCTCCAGCAGGACGGCGTCACGATCTTCCTGGTCACCCACAACACCAAGCAGGTGCAGAAGCTCTGCGACCGCGCGCTGGTGCTCGAGCAGGG
>JBOHDD010000219.1:0-7187 GCA_050699155.1 Nocardioidaceae bacterium | reverse complement strand
GACCCGCCTGGATCTCCGACGCGATCTGGGTGGGGACGTTGGCGACGTCGATGTGGTCGACCCGGACGTTGACCCCCACCTTCTTGCCCCAGTCCTGGGCGAACTTGTCGAACCAGGTGTCGTGGCTTGGCACGAAGTGGCTCCACAGCAGCAGGCTGAGGCTGCCGGAGAGCTTGGTCGACGGTTCGCTGAAGACGGGACTCGGCTCGGCGCCCGGTGGCGCCGCGCCACCTGCACCCGGACCCTGCGGCTCGCTCGCACATCCGCCGAGCGCGACACCTGCGCCCACGAGTCCTGTTACGCGAAGAAACTCACGACGTGTCCACGGGTTGCCGGCCGACATGTCCGTCCACCTCCACAGGTCAGGCTTTGAATCTAGCCTGTCTGCATACAATGTGCCAGACCATGGGTGTGGTTCAGCCGACCAGCGCTGAGCCCTCGCGTGCCAGGGCGGTGAGGCGGCTGATCGCGCGCTGGTACTTCTTGCGGTAGCCGCCGGTCAGCAGGTCGCCGCCGAAGATCCGGTCGAACCGCACACCGCTGGCGACGACGGCCAGGTCCCGGTCGTACAGCCTGTCCGCGAGGACGACCAGCCTGAGTGCCAGTGCCTGGTCGGTGACCACGCGCACCTCCTCGAGGCAGACCACCGCAACCCCGTCGAGCAGTGCGCCGTACCGCGAAGGATGCACCTCGGGCAGGTGCCGGCAGAGGTCGACGAAGTGGTCCATCGAGGCGTCGGGCCGGGTCGTTGCGACCTCGCGTACACACGCGTCGGTCATCGGCTCGGGCGCGTCAACGGCGCCTCGGTGCCGGTAGTCCTCACCGTCGATGCGGTGCACCTCGAAGTGCGCCGCCAGCGACTGGATCTCCCGCAGGAAGTCCTGGGCCGCGAACCTGCCCTCGCCGAGGCTGCCGGGCAGGGTGTTCGACGTCGCCGCCAGCCGCACCCCTGTCGCCGCGAGCCGCGACAGCAGCGTGGACACCAGGACCGCGTCACCCGGGTCGTCGAGCTCGAACTCGTCCACGCAGATCAGCCGGTACGCCGAGAGTGCCTCGACCGCCCGAGCGAAGCCGAGCGCACCGACCAGATGCGTCAGCTCGACGAACGTCGCGAAGAGCTTCGGCCCCGGCGCGGCATGCCACAGGGACGCGAGCAGGTGGGTCTTGCCGACCCCGAAGCCGCCGTCCAGGTAGGCGCCCAGCGACGGGCCGAGCGGCCCGGGAGGGGCCGACGGCCGGCGGAACCACGAGCGTCTCGCGGGCTGGCGTGACAGCGAGTCGGCGAACCCGCGGAGGAAGTCCACGGCCCGTGCCTGCGACGGCTCCGCCGGGTCCGGCACGTAGGTCGCGAACCGGACGCTGTCGAACCGTGGGGGCGGCACCAGGTCCGCCACGAGCCGGTCAGCGGGCACGCGAGGGTCGCGGTCGGCGAGCTGATGCGGCACGGCCGAAGCCTACGGGCATGGCAGGATCGACGCGTGCAGGCCATCTACCCGACCTCGCCGACCTCGTTGACGGACGACGACATCGCGGAGCTGTATGCCTACCCGGTCGAACGCCCCTGGGTGCGAGCGAACTTCGTGTCCACCCTCGACGGGGCGGTCCAGGGCCACGACGAGCGCTCCGGGTCGATCTCCGACGTGGCCGACAGGCGCGTCTTCACCATCCTGCGGTCGCTGTGCGACGTGGTGCTCGTCGGTGCCGGCACCGCACGAGCAGAGGGCTATGCGCCTGTGCTCACCGGCGAGATCGACGGCGCACTCCGCCAGGGGCACGGCCTCACCGCCGTACCCTCGATCGCGGTCGTGTCCCAGCGGCTCGACGTACCCGACGAGCTCCTGCGCGGCGGTGAGGCACCGACCCTCGTCCTCACCTCGGCCACGGCACCGCCGGCGAGACTCGAGGCGGCACGAGCGCTCGCCGAGGTCATCATCGCCGGCGACCGGGCGATCGAGCCGGCCGCCGTCGTCGAGGAGCTCTCCACCCGGGGGTACCAGCGCACCCTGCTCGAGGGCGGCCCGCAGCTGATGTGCTGCTTCGTCGCCGCCGGCCGGTGCGACGAGCTGTGCCTGACGACGCGTTCCCTGCTCGTCGGGGGCGACCGGCATCGGATGCTGCGCTCGGGTGCGGTCTCCCCGCCCGCGGCGATGCACCTGCGGCACGTCCTCGAGGACGAGGGCACCCTGTTCTCCCGATACACCCGGACCGGAGGCTGAGCCATGGACCTGCCCGTCAACCCACCGGTGGCGCCGATGCTGGCGCGATCGGTCAAGACGATGCCGTTACCGGGCAGGACCGAGGACGGGTTCCTGTACGAGCCGAAATGGGACGGCTTCCGCTGCCTCGTCTTCCGTGATGGAGACGAGGTGGAGCTGACCAGCCGGAACGAGCGTCCGATGACCCGGTACTTCCCCGAGGTGGTCGAGGGGGTCAAGGAGTCGCTTCCGCCGCGTTGTGTGCTCGACGGTGAGCTGATCGTGGCGATGGAGGGGCGGCTGGAGTTCGAGCGGCTCCAGGAGCGCATCCATCCGGCCGACTCGCGCGTACGCCGGCTGGCCGCCGAGACACCGGCGTCGTTCGTCGCCTTCGACGTACTCG
The DNA here is from genome assembly GCA_050699155.1 of Nocardioidaceae bacterium. Classification (GTDB taxonomy): domain Bacteria; phylum Actinomycetota; class Actinomycetes; order Propionibacteriales; family Nocardioidaceae; genus JBOHDD01. The sequence goes on along the minus strand of JBOHDD010000219.1, from coordinate 4,589 downwards.
CCCTCGACGAGCAGTCGCTGATGGATCACCCGATGAGCGAGCGCAGGTCCCGGCTCGAGTCGGCGCTGGCCGCGGCCGGCCCACCCGTGCACATCACCCCGGCCACCCGCGACCACGACACCGCCCAGGCGTGGTTCGGCCAGTTCGAGGGCGCGGGACTCGACGGGGTGGTCGCCAAGCCGTTGTCCTCGACCTACCAGCCGGGCGTGCGGGCGATGTACAAGATCAAGCACGAACGAACGGCCGATGTCGTGGTCGCCGGGTACCGCCTGCACAAGACGTCCAAGCCCGAGCGGCCACTGCTCGGCTCGCTGCTGCTCGGCCTCTACGATCCGCGCGGTGGGCTCCAGCACGTCGGCGTCTCCGCCGCGTTCGCCGCCGCGCGGCGCGCCGAGCTCTTCGACGAGCTCGCGCCGCTCGAGGTCCCGGTGGCCGAGCACCCGTGGGCGGACTGGGCCAGCGCCGACGACGACGGCGACGGCAAGCGGCGCCCCGGCGCCGAGTCGCGGTGGAGCGCGGGCAAGGACCTGTCCTGGACCCCCCTCGACCCGGTGCTCGTCTGCGAGGTCGGATACGACCACATGGAGGGGACCCGGTTCCGGCACACGGCGCAGTTCAAACGGTGGCGCCCTGACCGTGAGCCGGCCTCCTGCACCTACGATCAGCTCGAAGAACCCGTCAGCTACGACCTCGGGGAGATCCTGGGCCCCTGAATCCCGCGAGGATGCTTGGTGTTCAACGCCGGACGCGAGACGATGGAAGCACAACGCCGGAGTGCGTGGAGGTGTCGAGATGTACGACGTAGTCCTGCTGATCGAGAAGGCGCTCTCAGAGGCCGACGCAAGCCAGGTCGCCGGGCTGCATGAGTCCCTCGAGGAGCCCGTTCGCTACCACGTGATCCTGCCCTGCGAGGACGCCGCGTCCAGGATCGAGACCGCGCTCGGGTCGATCGCCGCCAGCGAGGTGCTGGCGACCTCGGCGATGAGCTACCCGGAGATGGACCTCGACGAGCTCCAACGCGAGATCCGCGGCGAGGCGCAGAAGTCCCTCGACGTGAGTGTCGGCTTCATGCAGGCGACCGGGCATGAGGTCACCGGTGAGGTGAGCAGCCAGAACCCGATCGAGGCCCTGGCAGTCTCCGTCGAGTCACGTACCGCCGCCGAGGCGATCATCCTGACCCGGCCCCACATCGTCAGTGAGTTCTTCCATCTCGACTGGACGTCGAAGGCCCGGCGGCGGATCGGCGTACCCTGCCTGCACCTTCTCGAGCACGAGAACTTCGACGAGCAGGCCGGGCAGGGTGAGGGCGTCACCGGCATGTAGCCTCCCAGCATGGAGGTCTGGCCCGGGGACTCATATCCGCTGGGCGCGGCCTACGACGGCGCAGGCACCAACTTCACGCTCTTCTCAGAGGTCGCCGACCGTGTCGAGCTCTGCCTCTTCGGCGACGACGGCGGGGAGACCCGCGTCGAGATGACGGAGCGCGACGCCCTCGTGTGGCACGCCTACCTCCCTCGCGTGGGTCCCGGTCAGCGCTACGGCTTCCGGGTGCATGGACCGTACGACCCGACCCAGGGACACCGGTGCAACCCGTCCAAGCTGCTGCTCGACCCCTACGCGCAGGCGATCGAGGGTGAGGTCGACTGGGACCAGGCGCTCTACTCGTACACCTTCGGGAACCACAACAGGCGCAACACCGCGGACTCGGCACCACACGCGATGAAGTCGGTGGTGACCAACCCCTACTTCGACTGGCAGAACGACCGCCTGCCACGGCACCCGTACCACGAGACGGTCATCTACGAGGCACATGTCAAGGGACTGACGCGGACCCATCCCGACATCCCGGAGGGGATCCGCGGCACATACGCCGGCCTCGGCCACCCCGCGATGATCGAGCACCTCACCTCGTTGGGGGTGACCGCTGTAGAGCTGATGCCGGTGCACCAGTTCGTCAACGACTCCACCCTGATGGACAAGGGGCTGTCGAACTACTGGGGCTACAACACGATCGGCTTCTTCGCACCGCACAACGCCTACAGCTCCAGCGGGCATGCCGGGGAGCAGGTGCTGGAGTTCAAGGCGATGGTCCGCGAGCTGCACCGGGCCGACATCGAGGTCATCCTGGACGTCGTCTACAACCACACCGCCGAGGGCAGCCACCTCGGCCCCACCCTGGCCTTCCGGGGCATCGACAACGCCGCCTACTACCGCTTGACCGACGACGAGCCGGCCTACTACTACGACACCACCGGCACGGGCAACACCCTGCTGATGCGCCACCCCCACGTGCTGCAGCTGATCATGGACTCACTGCGCTACTGGGTGACCGAGATGCACGTCGACGGGTTCCGCTTCGACCTCGCCGCGAGCCTGGCCCGGCAGTTCCACGAGGTCGACCGGCTGAGCGCCTTCTTCGACCTGGTGCACCAGGACCCTGTCGTCTCACAGGTGAAGCTGATCGCCGAACCCTGGGACATCGGGCCCGGCGGCTACCAGGTCGGCAACTTCCCGCCCGCCTGGACGGAGTGGAACGGCAAGTTCCGGGACTGCGTGCGCGACTTCTGGCGCGGGGAGCCCCGCACGATGGGCGAGTTCGCGGCCCGCATCTCCGGGTCGTCCGACCTGTACGAGGACGACGGCCGCCGCCCGCACGCCTCCATCAACTTCGTCACGGCCCATGACGGCTTCACCCTGCGCGACCTGGTGTCGTACAACGAGAAGCACAACGAGGCCAACGGCGAGGGGAACAAGGACGGCGAGAGCCACAACCGGTCCTGGAACTGCGGCGTGGAAGGGCCCACCGACGACCCGCGGGTCAACGAGCTGCGCGGGCGACAGCAACGCAACATGTTCGCGACCCTGCTGCTCAGCCAGGGCGTCCCGATGCTGCTGCACGGCGACGAGCTCGGCCGCAGCCAGCAGGGCAACAACAACACCTACTGCCAGGACTCCGAGCTGTCCTGGGTCGACTGGGACGGCGCCGACAAGTCGCTCACCGAGTTCGTGCGCACCGTGACCCGCCTGCGCGCCCAGCACCCGGTGTTCCGCCGACGGCGCTTCTTCACCGGCGAACGCGAGGGCACCGGGCTGCCCGACATCGTGTGGCTGCGCCCGGACGGCACCCAGATGGGCGACGACGACTGGGAGACGGGCCAGCTGACGCTGGCGGTGTTCCTCAACGGCGACGGCATCGCCGAGCCGGGGCTGCGCGGCGAGCAGATCACCGACGACTCGTTCCTGATGCTGCTGAACGCCAGTCCTGACGACGTCGAGTTCACCGTCCCCGACGGGCCCTACGCCGAAGCGTGGCAACGGGTCCTGAACACCGCAGGCATCCAGGACGAGGCGGAATCCGACCCCGTCCCCGCCAGGTCGCAGGTCAAGGTCACCGCACGTTCGGTGGTGCTCATGCGGCGTGCCTGAACCCACCTGTCACGATCGTCGGATGGGACAGTCGCTGCGGGACCGCGTCGCCCTCGTCACCGGCGTGAGCCGGCGGCAGGGTATCGGGTACGCCGTCGCCAGCCGACTCGCCGGTGAGGGCGCAGCCGTGTTCGTGCAGCACCTCGGCTCGCACGACGAGCAGCAGCCGTGGGGCGGTGACAGCATCCACTCGGTGCTCGACGGCATCAGGTCGCACCTCGCGGAGGGCGCCGCGCTGGCCGATCTCAGCGCGGACCTCTCGCACGAGTCCTCTCCGGAGGAGGTGATCAGCGCAGCCGTCAGTACGTTCGGGCACATCGACGTCCTCGTCTGCAACCACGCCCGCAGCGGTGGCGACGGCCCTCTCGCCGCGCTGGACGCGTCGTTGATCGATGCCCACTGGCAGGTGAACACCCGCGCGACGCTGCTGCTGACCAAGCACTTCGCGGCCCAGCACGACGGGCGCGAGGGCGGCAGGGTCGTCTGGATGACCTCCGGCCAGCAGCTGGGTCCGCTGCGCGGTGAGGTCGCGTACGCCGCCTCGAAGGCGGCCCTTGCGGGGGTGACACAGACGGTGGCCGACGAGCTGGTCGACCAGGGGATCGTGCTCAACGCTGTCAACCCCGGCCCCGTCAACACCGGGTACCTCACGCCTGACACCGCCGACCGGAAGCAGGCGGTCCTGCAGAAGGTGCTGCGCAGCTTTCCGGGCGGCCGGTTCGGAGAGCCCGACGACCCGGCGCGGCTGATCGCCTGGCTGGCCTCCGACGACGCCCGGTGGATCGTCGGCCAGGTGCTCAACACCGAAGGCGGCTTCCGCCGCTAGGACATCTGATCCAGTACGACCACTGAACATCCTGGCGGCCACCTGGCACGCAAGATGCTCCCTAACTCGTGAGCCGAGCACGGTGGAGATGCTTGAGAGGATCACCCGTGCGGGAGCACGGACGAAGTACCCGAGCGCCCGGAGCACAAGCCCTGCCGCGCGCGCCGTGAGGTGACTCCAGCAGGAGCTTCGGAGACAAATGTGCCGGAGAGGGGATGAAGACTTCCCCAGCGGGCCGCCGGAGTGCAGTACGACGCGAGACCGCGGAGCTCGACCATCGTCTGCTCGCTCCCGTCTACGTCGAGTGGCGCGAAATGGCTGGGTTGCGGCCCGCGAC
>JBOHDD010000218.1:0-4152 GCA_050699155.1 Nocardioidaceae bacterium | reverse complement strand
TTCCAGATTCCCTCAGACCTGCACGCCGACTGCGCGCCGATCGTCTGGCTGCTCGGCACCTGGCAGGGCAACGGCCAGGGCGACTACCCCACGATCGAGAAGTTCTCCTTTCGTCAGGAGGTCATCTTCGCCCACGACGGGCGGCCGTTCTTCCACTACTTCAGCCGCGCCTGGCTCACTGATGACGACGGCAACGACGTGCGCCCCGGCGCCCTCGAGACCGGCTTCCTGCGGCCGAAGCCGGACAACCAGCTCGAGATGGTGCTCGCGCACCCGACAGGTTTCGCCGAGGTCTGGTACGGCGAGGTCGACAGCGCCAAGATCGAGGTCAAGACGGATGCGGTGGTCCGTACCGAGTCCGCGAAGGAGTACAGCGGCGGCCACCGGCTCTACGGCCTCGTGGACGGCGACCTGATGTGGGCCTACGACATGGCGGCCATGGGCCAGCCGCTGCAGCCTCACCTGTGGGGTCGTCTCAAGCGGCTGTGACTTGCCCGCCGCATAGACTCGACTCGTGCAACGCGGTGACGAGCTCACTCAGTCGACGGACTGGCAGGACGAGCTGCGTGCGCGCGGCTACCGGCTGACGCCGCAGCGCCAGCTCGTGCTCGAGGCTGTGCAGGACCTCGAGCACGCGACGCCTGACGAGATCCTCGCCCACGTGCGCGAGCGTGCGTCCGGGGTGAACATCTCTACGATCTACCGCACCCTCGAGCTGCTCGAGGGGATCGGTCTCGTCAGCCACACCCATCTGTCGCACGGCGCTCCGACGTACCACTCCTCGACGGTGCCGCAGCACGTGCACCTCGTCTGCCGCTCGTGCAAGAACGTGTACGACGTCCGCCCCGAGGTCGTCGAGCCGCTGGTGTCCCGGCTGCACGACGAGGAGGGCTTCGACACCGACGTGAACCACCTGACCGTCTTCGGCCTCTGCAGGAAGTGCTCGTGATGTCCTACCGCAGCCCATTGCTCGACTCGGTGCCCGGTGCCGTCGAGGCGGACCCGCCCGATGCCGGGGTTGCCTGGCACTACGGGCAGTGGTCGGCCGAGCAGCGCCGGCTGGTAGCCGGGGAGGGCTTCGTCGACCTCTCCCACCGCGGGGTGCTGCGGGTGTCCGGGCCGGACCGGCTCGGCTGGCTGCACTCGCTGACCACCCAGCAGCTCGAGGGTCTCGCGCCGGGTACGCCGACCGCCACGCTGGTGCTCTCACCGCACGGCCATGTCGAGCACGCGCTGTACGGCCACGACGACGGCGAGTCGTTCTGGGCGCACGTCGAGCCCGGCGCGGTGCAGTCTGCGGTGCAGTGGCTCGACTCGATGCGGTTCATGATGCGGGTCGAGGTCTCCGATGTGTCCGGTGAGCTCGCCGTGGTGCATCGCCCCGGCGAGGGCGAGGTGATCATCGAGCGCGCGTCTCTGCCGTCGTACGCCGACGAGCACGGTGCACCGAGCGGGGTGTGGGCGCACGAGGCCCTGCGGATCGCCGCCGGCATCCCTCGGCACGGCCTCGACACCGACCACCGCGCGATCCCCAACGAGGTGGGATGGATCGGTCCCGCTGTGGCGCTGGACAAGGGGTGCTACCGCGGCCAGGAGACCGTGGCACGGGTGCACACGCTCGGGCGGCCGCCTCGTCGGCTTGTCCTGCTGCATCTCGACGGTTCGGTGGACCATCTGCCGCCGCACGGTTCAGACGTCGCGCATGTCGAGCGCACGGTGGGCCACGTCGGCTCCTCGGTCATGCACCACGAGCTCGGCCCGATCGCGCTGGCGCTGGTGAAGCGGAACGTCCCCGTGGACGCTGAGCTCGTCGCCGACGGTGTGGCGGCCTCGCAGGAGGCGATCGTCGACCCCGAGGCCGGGCTGCACGTGCGGCCTCAGCTGCGGTGATCGGGCTCGCGCGGTTCTGGGATGGCGTGGTCCGCGGTGCACTGGAAGTCCGGGATCACGCACTCGGACACCAGGGATGGCACGCCGACCGTGGCGACGCAGGTCGTCTCGCCGTGCTCGGGGCATACCCCGTCGAGATCGGCCTGCTGTCCGGTGAACAGGCAGGCGGCGATGTGGGTGAGCATGTTTGTGACATTAGGGGCGTACCGTAAACCAGCCGTGAAACACCGGTCCTAGACTCTGCTCGTGAGCCAGGCCGACAGCCAGACAACGCCCTCCGGTGGTCCCGGTCGCTGGCCGCGGTGGGTGTACGGCAGCGGGGACGAGCCGGACCCGCGCTTCAGCTTCGCGAACGAACGCACCTTCCTCGCCTGGATCCGCACCTCGCTGGCCCTGATGGCCGCTGGGGTCGCACTCGACGCGATCCCGCTCCCCATGCCCGGTGCCGTGCAGTTCGGCCTGGCCGCCGCCTTCATCGCGTTGGGCCTGCTGTGCGCGGTGGCGTCGTGGCTGCGTTGGGCCAGGGCCGAGCGCGCGATGCGTCGCGGTGACCCGCTGCCGGCAGCGAGCTTCGGTGTGGTGCTCTCGGTGGTGGTCGTGCTGTCGGCGCTCGGGCTGCTGGCGGCGGGACTGTGGCGGTGACCCCGTTGGGAGATCCTGCGGTGATGCTGCGATGAGCCTGCACGATCCGGGGTCCGGCGTCTACAACGAGCGCACGGCGCTCGCGTGGCAGCGGACGGCGCTGGCGATGTTGGCGGCGGCGGGGGTTGTGTCGCGCCTGACCCTGGACCGGATCGGCGTGCTCGCGGTCGTCAGCCTGCTGGTCGTGCTGCCGCTCGTGCTCTGGGTGATGCTGGAGAGCCGCGGTCGCTACGCGCACGACGCGGGCGTACGCCGCCGTCCTCGCTCGCGTGGGGGACGGTCGCCGGCGTTCCTGGCGACCGCGATCGTGCTGATCGGTCTCACCGAGCTGGCCGCGTTGCTGACCACCGTCTGACTCGCCGCACGGGTGGGTGTGCCGGGTCAGCGCACCCGATTATGTATAGTATTTAAAGTGACTTTGTTCCTTGATCGAGGTGCCGCTCGTGGACTGCCGTACCCCTGGGCCGTGCCGAGCCCGGCACAACTCACCTTCAGCGTGCCCGCGAAGGTGAGTTGTGCAGGAGCCGATGCCGTGACGGCCGACCCCACCACCACAGGCGGAGGAAAGGGGCTCAAGGTTGACATTACATGCAACACGTAACACGCTGCGTGCAGGAGGTGTCGACATGGCACTCATGACGCCCACGCGTGGGGAGGCTCTCGCCGACCAGGCCTACGTCGCCCTGCGCGACGCGATCCTCAGCCACCAGCTGCCGCCGGGCACCCGGCTGTCGGTCCCCGCGATGGCCCGCCAGCTTGGTGTCAGCCGGAGCCCGGCACGCGAAGCGATCGCTCGGATCGCCCACGAGGGCCTGGCCCAGGTGGTCCCTCACCGGGGCGCGGTGGTCTCCGACATCCAGCCCCGGGACCTGGTCGAGATCTACTCGCTGCGCGAGGTGCTGGAGGGGCTCGCCTGTCGGCTGGCCAGCACGCGGCTCGACGAGCCGGGAATCGAGCGGCTGCAGATGATCCTGAACCACCACGAGCAGGCGATCGCGGCCGGCGACGCTCACCGACACTACGAGCTCGACCAAGCTTTCCACGCGGCGATCCGGAAGGTCGCCGGCCATCAGCGGCTGATCGAGTCGCTCGACCGTCTGCAGGGTCAGATCAGGGTTGCGATGTACACAACGCACCGCTCACCCGGTGGCATGCCGCAGGCGTTCGCGGAGCACCAGACGATCTTCACGGCGCTCGTCTCCGGCGACCTCGAGCGTGCCGAGCGGGCCGGCCGCGCCCACATCAACCGCCTGGTGTGCGATCTCGAGCAGACAGCCCACCGGAAGGAGACCTCGCAGCCATGACCTTCACGGCGACGTCATCGGCCGCCGGGAGCACCAGCGTCGCGCGGTCGGCCCGAGGGGGTTCGGCCATCCGCGGAGTGATCCGTGCCGGCTACGGCGTGCTCGGCGCGCTGGTCGCGCTCGCCGTGTGGTACCTGATGGCAGTCACCGACCTGTTCGGCCCGGGGCTCATCCCCCGCCCGGACGAGGTCGCCGCCATCGGCTGGCGGTTGTTCACCGCCGAGGGCCTGCTGTTCGACGTGCGGGTGAGCATGACGCGGGTGACGATGGGGGTGGGCATCGGCAGTCTGCTCGCCCTACCCGTGGGTTTCCTGCT
>JBOHDD010000217.1:0-4078 GCA_050699155.1 Nocardioidaceae bacterium | reverse complement strand
GGCCAGCTCGATGGTGTCGAAACGGCTGACCGCGTCGGGTCCGGCGTACCGGGCTCCGCCGATCTCGTACAGCAGCTGCGCGGTCACCGTGCCGACGGACACGGTGCCGCCGGTGCCTGGATGCTTGGTGACCACGCAGCTGCCGTCGGCTGCCAGCTCGGCGAGAGGGAAACCCGGCAGCAGAGGCCCCACCTCGTCGAGGAACGCGTAGTTGCCGCCAGTCGCCTGGGCACCGCACTCCAGGATGTGACCCGCGACGGTCGCACCGGCGAGCGCGTCGTACGCGTCACGCGGCCAGCCGAAGTGCGCCGCGGCCGCCCCGACGACGAGCGAGGCGTCGGTGACCCGGCCGGTGACGACGACCTCGGCACCCGCCTCCAACGCGGCGGCGATCCCCCAGCAGCCCAGGTACGCGTTGGCGGTCAGCGGTTCGCCCCGGTCATCGTCGACGAGGTCCAGGTCGGCGGCACGAGCGCGCAGGTCGTCGCCTTCGACGTGGGCGACCCGTGCCCCGGGGTCGAGCTCGCGAACCGCGGCCGCAAGGCCCGTGGGGTTGAGCCCGCCCGCGTTCGTCACGACGGCGACTCCTCGGTCACGGGCGGCACCGAGGTGGTCTCGGATCTGGGTGAGGAAGGTCTTGGCATAGCCGAGCCCACTGCCCCTGAGCTGGTCGCGACCGAGGATCAGCATGGTCAGCTCGGCGAGGTAGTCACCGGTGAGCACGTCGAGGTCGCCGCCCTCGAGCATCTCCTGCACGGCGGCCAGCCGGTCGCCGTAGAAGCCGCTCGCGTTGCCGATCCGGAGTACGTCGGTCATCGGCGCGACTCCGGCTCACGGCCCGGACCCGGCGGCCCGGCGAACGCCTGCGCGATGCCGAGCCACTGCTCGGCGTCGGGACCGACGGCCTCCAGGGCAAGGTCGTCGCGGTGTCGTCGGCGCGTGACCAGCAGGCAGAAGTCGAGGGCAGGACCGGACAACCGCTGCGCCGCGTCCTCGGGACCCCAGGACCAGACCTCACCGTCGGGAGAGGTCAGGTCCACCCGGATCTGCTCGGTGGGTGTGGGCAGGTCTCGCACCAGGTAGGCGTAGTCGCGGGTGCGCACCCCCAGGTGTGCGATGTGCCGTAGCCGTGGCGTGGGTTCGCGCCGAAGTTCCAGCGCCTCGGCGACGTCGAGTCCGTGCGCCCAGGTCTCCATCAGGCGTGCGGTCGCCATCGACGCGGCGCTCATCGGGGGCCCGTACCACGAGATCCGCGCACCGGGCGGCAGCTCGCGCAGGCATCGCTCGAGCGCACCGCGAGACGCCCGCCACCGGGCGAGCAGCTCCATTGGTGGCTGCTGCGCGCCCTGCTCGGCCCCTTCGTCGACGTGCCCCTCGGGGTTCTTCGCAGCCTCCTCCAGGGACTCCGCGAAGGCCGCGGGGTCGCGCGCGGCCAGCAGAGCGGCCTCGTCGGTCCAGGCCAGGTGCGCGATCTGGTGCGCGATGCTCCAGCCCGGCGCCGGGGTCGGCGTCCGCCAGCCCTGGTCACCGAGGCCGGCCACCAGGGCTTCGAGCTCTCCTCCCTCGGCGGCCAGGTCGTCGATGACGACCGTTCGGACGTCGACGGTCATGCTGTCTCCCGATGGTCGATGGCCTCGTCGAGGACGCGCGCCCACCGGTCGAGGATGCGGCGCCGGCGGGCGCTGTCGTCGGTGAGGGTGTCCGCAAGGCCGAGCCCACGCACCAGGTCCAGCGTCGCCTGGACGAGCTCGCGGGTCCCGGGCCGCGACTCGTCGACACCGAGGAGCTCCACGGTCTGCCGATGTGTGTCACGCCCGATGCGCTGCTCGAGTGGTGCGACAGCGCCGCGCAGGTGCTCGTCGGAGCGGGCGGCGACCCACAGCTCAAGTGCGGCGGTGAACAGCGGACTGGTGAAATGCTCGGCCAGCAGGTCGAGCACCGCGCGGGTGCGCCGTCGGCCCCCAGGCAACGTCGCCGCCGCTTCGAACAGCGCGGCCGACCGGCGCTCGCCCATGTGCTCGACCGCCGCGATCACCAGGTCGGCCTTCGTCGGGAAGTGGTGCAGCTGCGCTCCGCGCGAGACACCGGCACGACGCGACACCAGCGTGGTCGAGGTGCCTGCCCAGCCGCGCTCGACGAGGCAGTCGATGGTCGCCTCCAGAAGCCGGGCTCGCATCGCGCGGGTGCGCTCCCTCTGGGGAACGCGCGCCACGGTCGGCGACGGTCCGGTGTCCACCCGGCCAGCATGGGCCGTCACTAACAAACAGTCAAGTCTGCCTGTTAGTGACGGTGGGCGTGAATCAGCGCCGGCCATGGGGTACAACGGGCGGAGATGCCGGACCTGACGACGACTGACGACACCCCTGACCGCCAGCCGGTAGGGCCCGCCTGGGAGCGGCACGCCCGCAGGCTCGGTGCGTGCCTGCTGGTCGTCGCGCTCGCCCTCGGTGGTGCCTGGCTCGGTGTGCTCCTGGCCGGGACGGAGGAGCAGGGGGTCGGCCCGTTCGACACGACGATGCTGCTCCGCCCCTCCGACGAGGGGGGCACGACGGTGGAGACGCCGCCGCTGGGCACGTTGATGATGAACACCCATGACTCCCCGCTGAGACTCGAGGTCGAGCTCGAGCAGGTCGACGCGGCCAAGGCCAGGAAGATCGCCGCGAACCCGTCCCGGCTGGGCGGGCTGGAGGACAGGGCGGTCTCGGACATCCGGTCCGGCCTGGTGGACCTGTTCGTACGCAACGCAGTGGCGGCACTGGCCGGAGCCGTGGTGGTCACCCTGCTCGTCGTACGCCGGGTCCGGGTGGCCCTGCTCGCCGGGCTGGTGGCCGGGCTCACCACGGGCGCCGGGTACTACGCCACCTGGGACACCTGGAACCCCGGCTCCCTCCAGGAACCGCGCTACACCGGGCTGCTCACCAGCGCACCCTCCGTCGTCGGCAACGCGCGCGACATCATCCGGGACTTCGACCTCTACCGCGACCAGCTCGCCAGGCTGGTGAACAACGTCAGCCGCCTCTACAGCGTCACGTCCTCGCTGCCGGTGATGCCGGGCGGCGGCGACATGATCCGGGTCCTGCACGTGTCCGACCTCGAGATCGCCCCGCAGGCCTGGGACGTGATCTCCACCGTCGCGCACCAGTACGACGTGGACGTCGTCGTCGACTCCGGCGACACCACCGACCACGGGAGCGTTCCCGAGAACCGCTACCTCCGGGGGGTGCGGGGCGTGGACGCGCCGTACGTCTGGGTCCGCGGCAACCACGACTCGATGCGAACACAGCGAGCGATGCTCCGGCAGCCGGGCGTGACCGTCCTCAGAGGCAGACCGGCGAACGTCGCCGGCGTTCGCTTCCTGGGCGCGGGGGATCCCCGGTTCACTCCCGACAACAGCCAGCCCGAGGGCGGCGACGACGCGGTCGTCGCCCAGGCACACGCACTCGCCGACGTCGCACACGAGGACGGCAACGTCGACGCCGTCGTCTACCACGACCCCGCGCCCGCCGCGGTCTTCGACGGCCTGTCCGAGCTGACCATGTCCGGACACGTGCACCTGCAGCGCAGCAACCTGATGGAGAACGGCACCTGGCGGATGGTCGAAGGCTCCACCGGCGGCTCGGGGCTGCGTGCCCTCGAGCCGGAGGAGGGGCCGGCGCCGATCCAGCTGTCCGTGCTCTACCTCGACCGCGAGACCAAGGAGCTGCGCGCCTTCGACCACCTGACCCTCGGCGGTCTCGGTACGACGTCAGCGCACATCGAGCGCGAGATCGTGGAACCGCCGGACGAGGAGGAGGTGACAGAGGTCCAGACTCCTACGCCGAGCCAGGAGGTACCCACCTCGCCGGTGCCGCGGCCGACGGTACGCGGCACGTTCACGACACCGCCGCCGACGCCCCAGGTGCCCGAGACCGACCCCAGCGCCCGCCCGACCCAGGACTGACCCGCCGGGCCGTCTGCCTGCCACGATGGCAGGATGAGCGACCTGGTCCGGCTGAAGACGCCGGCCGGACGCTGGATCGTCCTGGCGGCCGTGCTCGGTTCCGGCATGGCCCTGCTCGACGGGACCGTCGTCAACGTC